>NZ_BDLQ01000081.1:7746-131984 GCF_002049255.1 Carboxydocella sp. ULO1
CAGCTGATTGCCGATATTCGGGAAGCAGGAGCCCGGATTATGCTGATTTCCGATGGGGATGTCTCACCGGGAGTAGCGGTAGCGTTTGAGGAATCGGGCGTGGATTTGATGATCGGCATCGGTGGGGCGCCGGAAGGGGTAATTACTGCAGCTGCTCTCAAGTGCCTGGGTGGGGAAATGCAGGGGCGGCTGGTTCCGGAGGATGAAAGCGAATGGACTCGCTGCCAGGCCATGGGCATTACCGATCCCAAAAAGATATTGACCATGGATGACCTGGTGAAGGGGGATGACATTTTCTTTGCTGCTACCGGAATCACCCCTTCCAGTTTGCTGAAAGGAGTTGCCTTTACCGCTATTGGAGCCAAAACCCACACCCTGGTCATGCGAGGTAAATCGGGAACTGTGCGGTTTATTGAAGCCATACACCGCTTTGATAAGAAACCTAAATATAATCTGGGCCACTAAAACAGAGGGCATGGCGCATTGGTTGACGCCATGCCCTTCTTCCGTTATACTGAAAGTTAGTGATTGACGAGGGCGAGGGGAGAAAATGCGGCTGGGGCGGCGAATCCGCTTATTCTTATTGCTCTTTTTTCGCATTAAGGACATGCCCGCAAAAGTGGCACTGGGATTTGCCGTAGGCTCCTGTGTCAATTTTTATCCTACCTTCGGGGTAGGGGTTCCCATCGCCCTGGCCGCAGCCCGGCTGGCCCGGGGGAATGTTTTTGCCGGTTTATTAGGAGATCTCCTGTTCAAGCCTCTCTTTCCCTTCTTTTTTTATCTGGATTTACTGGTAGGCAACTCTCTGTTCGGTGAAAAACAAGCCGCTATTTCTCAGCAATTACTAGGCCTGGTCAAGATGGAATGGCAGGCCTTTGTTCAGGTAGGCAAAGCTTTTTTTCTGGGAGCGCTGGTCAACAGCTTGCTGCTGGGGCTGATTCTCTTTTTGGTGGTCTGGCGGACTTTTGCCCGTCTGCAGCCATGGTGTCTGAACCGTTTGCGGCATTCAAGGAGAAAGGAAGTATCAGATGCGCATTAACCGCTATTTTCGTTATCAGTATCTCCGTATTTTACGCCTCAAGGATGCACCTGATAAAATCGCCAGGGGAGTGGCGCTGGGGGTGGCCCTGGACTTTTTACCCCTGCCATTTATCAGTTTGTTTGTAGCCTGGATAGTGGCCAAACTGGCGCGCTGGAATACCCTGGCGGCAGTGATTACGGCAGCGGCTTTAAAACCGGCGGTGTTCACTATTTTTTTTCCACTCAATATACTGGTGGGCAGCCTGTTTGTAGAAGGCCGGACTGTTCATCCCCAGCAGGTACAGGTACCGGTGGCTGAACCGGGGATGGACCCCCATTCTCTGGCCAATTTTTTCTCACTGGCTACCCTGAAAAGCCTGGGTTGGCCTTTTCTGGTGGGTTCTTTTATTAATGCAGGAGTCAGTTTCTTGCTGGTTTACCTGCTGGTTAACCGCACCCTGATCTATCGGATGGAGAAAAGACTGGCCCGTTTAAAAACCGGGGTATCCGGGGAAAATAATAATTCAGAAAATCAACAGGAGGGTTGAGATTTTGACAACGCAACTGAATATGCAGGAGCTGGAGGCCATGACTCTGCAGGAGCTGTACAAGGTGGCCCGGGAACTGGAGATTCCCGGATACCGGCAGCTGCGCAAAAAAGAGCTGGTCTTTGAGATTTTGAAAGCCCGTACCGAAAAGGATGGGCTGCTGTTCGCCCAGGGAATTCTGGATATCCTGCCTGATGGCTACGGTTTTTTGCGTCCCTTCGCTTATACCCCCAGTTCCGATGATATCTATGTCTCCCCATCACAGATTCGCCGTTTTGATTTGCGCACCGGTGACCAGGTGGCGGGCCAGGTCCGGCCGCCCAAGGAAAATGAACGCTTTTTTGCCCTTTTACGGGTAGAATCGGTTAATGGCTTTCCGCCGGAATCCTCACCGGAACGCTTGCCTTTCGATGCCCTAACACCCTTATACCCTGATGAGAGGCTGACTTTAGAAACCACTTCCGATAAACTGGCTTTACGCCTGATTGACCTGCTGGCCCCCATCGGTAAGGGACAGCGGGGATTGATCGTGGCTCCTCCTAAGGCAGGGAAAACTACGTTGCTGAAAGAAATCGCTAATGCCATTACTGCCAATCATCCGGAAGTGCATTTGCTGGTGTTACTCATTGATGAGCGGCCGGAGGAAGTCACTGATATGGAGCGCAGTGTCAAAGGGGAAGTGGTGGCTTCCACCTTTGATGAACCGCCGGAACATCATGTCAAGGTGGCAGAAATGGTGTTAGAAAGAGCGAAACGGCTGGTGGAACACAAAGAAGATGTAGTGATTTTGCTGGATTCCATTACCCGGCTGGCCCGGGCCTATAACGTGGTAGTTCCGCCCAGTGGCCGTACCCTTTCCGGTGGTGTAGATCCCACAGCTTTGCATAAACCCAAACGCTTTTTTGGGGCAGCCCGCAACCTGGAGGAGGGAGGCAGTCTCACCATCCTGGCTACGGCGCTGGTGGAAACGGGCAGCCGTATGGATGATGTGATTTTTGAGGAATTCAAAGGCACAGGCAATATGGAGCTGATTCTGGATCGCAAACTGGCGGAACGCCGGATTTTCCCGGCCATTGATGTCCAGCGCTCCGGAACCCGCAAGGAAGAGCTGCTGCTGAGCAAGGAGGAGCTGGAGTTTGTCTGGAACCTGCGCCGGACTTCCAGCGGGGTGCCTTCCGCAGAAGTGGTGGAAAAAATGCGGGAATGGCTGAAAAAGTCCAGCTGCAATAAGGAACTGGTGGAGATGATCAAATGGGGATAAGGATGCTGGTAGCGGATGCCAGGGGACGGGTTATGGATATCCCGGGCTGGGGTATGGCCGGGCGCAGTGGCCGCTTTTTTACTGAGCCGCACCCGGAAGAAATGATACCCTTGCCACCGGGGGCCAGTCTGACGCTGTTGCCAGGCTGTCGTCCAGTGGGGGTGGACCGCCTGGGTAAAATTCGGGTCTATGAGCGCTATTATGCGGTAGCGGCCTTATTGCCTCAGGGCTATACCCGGACCTTATTGCCGGCTTATCAGCGGGTGGAAGGGGACAAGCCTTTACCGCTGCTGGGCTATACGGCGGTGGGCTGGGCCAAAGGCCGTTACTGGGTAGCAGCCAGCAAAACGGACCGGCCCCGGAAGTGGAATCCCCTGCTTTATAATACCCCTGACCTGGCGGAGCGGGTGGCCCGCATCCGGAAGGAACTGCCCCATAACCGTATTATCCGGCAGCTGGCCCGTTGTAGCCTGGATTATGGCTGTCTGACAGCCCAGAATATTTTCTACCGCCGCTGGGAAGGGGGAATTCCCGTTTCCCCGGCCTGTAATGCCCGCTGTGTAGGCTGTATCTCCCTGCAGCCAGCAGAATGTTGCCCCTCCCCGCAGGAGCGGATTGGTTTTTCGCCCACTAGAGAGGAAATTGTGGAAGTGGCCCTGCCCCATCTTCAACAGGCGGAAGGAGCAATTGTCAGTTTCGGCCAGGGCTGTGAAGGCGAGCCCAGTTTGGCGGCTCCTCTGATTGCGGAGGCAATCAAAGAGATCAGAACCCGAACCAGCCAGGGGACCATCAATATGAATACCAATGCCGGATATACCGAGGGTATTAGGCTGATAGCGGAAGCAGGAATCGATTCCCTGCGGGTAAGTCTAAACAGCGCTCAGCCCGACTGGTATCAAGCCTATTATCGCCCGCCCGGTTATACCCTGAGGGATGTGCGGGCATCCCTGAGCCTGGCGGCCAGGCAGGGGGTGTTTCTTTCCCTCAATTATCTGGTTTTCCCGGGGGTCAGTGACCAGAGAGCAGAGCTGGAAGCACTGGTGGAACTGGTCAAATCCACGGGTGTGAAGCTGATCCAGCTGCGCAATCTGAATATCGATCCAGACCTGTATTGTCAGTTGACCGGGGTGCAAGAACCGGGGATGGGGATGGTGGCTTTTCTGAAAGAGCTAAGGCGGCAATTGCCCGGGGTCAGCCTCGGCAATTTTTCACGCCCTCTGCGCTAAAGCTCTTGTCACTCTCAGGGCCTTATGATATAATCTTAAAGGTGTAATTTTGGACTTCCCAGGAAAGAGGTGAATCGAGATGAAAGAAAATATCCATCCCAAATATCAGGAGACAACCGTAACTTGCGCCTGTGGTGCCAGTTTTGTTACTGGTTCAACCAAACCCGTTTTGCGGGTGGAAATTTGTTCCAATTGCCATCCATTCTTCACCGGGCAACAGCGTCTGGTGGATACCGGTGGCCGGGTAGACAAGTTCAAGAAAAAATACGGTCTATAAGCAGAAAAGAGGCAGAGCCTATGGCTCTGCTCTTTTCATAAATTTCTGCCGAACCAAAGGCGGTGTGTTTATGTCTAAAAAAGAATGTTTTCAATACGGTGGACAGGCGGTTATCGAAGGGGTAATGATGCGAGGGCCGCAGGAAATGGCCATCGCAGTCCGTTTGCCCGATGGCACTATTGAAGTAGAAAAACAGCAACTCTCTTCCTGGCTGACCAAATGGCCCTGGCTGAAATGGCCGGGCTTTAGGGGTGTGGTGGCATTGCTGGAGGCCCTGGTGGTAGGGACCCGGGCTCTGGCCTGGTCGGCCAGTAAAGCCATGCCGGAGGAAGAAGGGGAACTGACTACGAAAGAGCTGGTCCTGACCATTGCCTTTGCGCTGGGACTGGGGATTTTGCTGTTTGTCATCATCCCCACAGGGGCAGTGAAACTGGTGGAAAAATGGGTAACCACCCCGCTGGGACAGAATATTGCTGAAGGGGGACTGAGGATTGCCATTTTTCTGGCCTATATTGGCCTGATCTCCCGGATGAAGGATATTCAGCGGGTCTTTCAGTATCACGGGGCTGAGCATAAGGTAATTCACACCTATGAAGCCGGGCTGGAATTGACGGTGGAAAATGCCCGGGGCTTTTCTCCTTTGCATCCCCGCTGTGGCACCAGCTTTTTGCTGGTGGTAATGGTGGTGAGTATTTTTGTCTTTGCCTTTCTGGGCCATCCACCCAATCTGCTCTGGCGAATAGGCAGCCGCATTTTGCTAATGCCCCTGGTGGCAGCTATTTCCTATGAATTTATCAAGCTCTCAGGCCGCTATGGAGACCGCTGGTGGCTGAAATGGCTGGTAGCCCCTGGCCTGGGATTGCAGAGACTGACCACACGAGAACCAGATGACAGTCAGCTGGAAGTAGCTATCCATGCTTTAAAAGCCGTATTAAGAGGTGAAGAACATGCTGGATAAACTGCAAGCAATTGAAGAAAAATACCTGGAACTGGAACGGCTGATTGCCGATCCGGAAGTGATTGCCAACCAGAGCGAGTGGCAAAAACATGCCAGGGCCCATGCAGCTATGACGGAAATTGTTACCGTTTATCGGGAGTATAAAAAAGTGGTAGCCGGGATCGAGGAAGCCCGGGCCATTCTGGCCGAAAAAGGGGACCCGGAGATGATGGAACTGGCCAGAATGGAGCTGGATGAGCTTGAAGAAAAGCTGCCCGAGCTGGAACAGAGGCTCAAAATCCTGCTCCTCCCCAAAGACCCCAATGATGAGAAAAACGTTATTATGGAAATCCGCGCCGGAGCCGGGGGTGATGAGGCCGCTCTCTTTGCCGGGGACCTTTTCCGCATGTACACCCGCTATGCGGAACGCCAGGGCTGGCGGACGGAAATCCTGTCGGCTAATGAGTCGGATTTACGCGGGTTCAAGGAAGTCATTTTCCTGGTGGAAGGCCAGGGTGCCTATAGCCAGTTGAAATATGAATCCGGAGTACACCGGGTGCAAAGGGTACCGGTGACGGAATCAGGGGGTCGCATCCACACTTCTACTGCCACCGTGGCGGTTTTGCCAGAGGCGGAAGAGGTGGATGTGCACATCGATCCCAATGACTTGCGTATAGATGTGTTCTGTTCCAGCGGTCCGGGGGGACAGTCGGTAAACACTACCCAGTCGGCAGTGCGCATTACCCACATCCCCACCGGGCTGGTGGTCAGCTGTCAGGATGAAAAATCCCAGCATAAAAACAAGGAAAAAGCCCTGCGCGTCTTGCGGGCTCGCTTGCTGGAAATCGCCCAGCAGGAACAGCAGGCCAAACTGGCTGATGACCGCCGCAGCCAGGTGGGAACGGGCGATCGCAGCGAGCGCATCCGCACCTATAACTTCCCGCAGGGCCGGGTGACTGACCATCGCATCGGCCTCACCCTGCACAAACTGGATATGGTGCTGGACGGGGAATTGCAGGAGATTATCGATGCCCTGATAACAGCTGACCAGACGGAAAAACTAAAGAATATGGAGTAAGGTGACCGGGGATGACGGTAAAATTAGGGCAGGCGCTGCAGGATACAGTAAAGCAATTGCGAGCAGCAGGGGTAGAGGCTGCCCGGCTGGAAGCCGAACTGCTTTTGATGCGGATTACGGGTTTAAGCCGGGCCCAGCTCTGGACCCGGGAGGAGACGATGCTCAGCCCGGTTCAGCGACAGGCGCTGGCAGAGCTGGTGGCTGCCCGTTGCCAGCGCCGGCCGCTGGCCTATGTTCTGGGGGAAAAGGAGTTTATGGGCCTGGCATTTCGCGTTACGCCGGCGGTGCTGATCCCCCGGCCGGAAACGGAACTGCTAGTGGAACGGATTGTGGCCGATTTGTCTGACCACCCTGCTCCCTGGATCGCCGATGTGGGGACAGGCAGCGGTGCCATTGCTGTCAGCCTGGCGGTCTTACTACCCCGGGCCCGCCTCTGGGCTACCGACTACTCCGGGGAAGCCCTGACCGTGGCCCGCCTCAATGCCTGCCGTCACCGGGTTACGATACGCTGCAGCTGGCAGCAGGGGGATTTGCTGGGCCAGTGGCAGGCCACCCTGACCGAGCGCCTGGACTGGGTTGCTGCCAACCTGCCCTATATACCCCGCGGGGAACTGGGACAATTGCAGCCGGAAGTGCAGTTTGAACCGCGCCTGGCCCTGGATGGAGGCGAGGATGGCCTGGATTTGTACCGCCGTCTTTTGCCCCAGGCCTGGCGGGTGCTCAAGCCTGGCGGCAGGCTGGGCATGGAGATCGACTGCCGCCAGGGGGCAGCCCTTTCCGCTCTGTGTCGGGAGGTGGGCTGGCGGGAAGTGGAAATCGTCAAGGATTATGCCGGTCTGGACCGGTTTGTACTGGCCCGCAAACCGGAAAGGGAGGGGTAGGTGCATGGATACGCTTTGGTTAAAACCGGAAGAAATTTCCGTGGCAGCCCGGTTGTTACGGGAAGGACAGCTGGTGGCCTTTCCTACGGAAACAGTCTATGGTCTGGGGGCCAATGCCTGGTCGGAAGAGGCTGTTGCCGGTATCTTTCTGGCCAAAGGCCGGCCTCAGGACAACCCTCTGATCGTACATATTGCCGGGCGGGCCCAGGTGGAGACTCTGGCGGCAGACATCCCTCCGGAGGCAGAAAAACTGATGGAGCGCTTCTGGCCGGGGCCGTTGACCCTGCTCTTTCCCAAAAAGGCGGAAGTGCCGGAACTGGTCTGTGCTGGCCTGGAAACGGTGGCCATCAGGCAACCGGCCCATCCCCTGGCGCTGGAGTTGATCCGGCAGGCCGGGGTGCCGCTGGCGGCCCCCAGTGCCAATCTTTCCGGGCGCCCCAGCCCTACCTGTGCTGAGCATGTCTGGGAGGATCTGGCGGGCAGGATTGCTGCCATTCTCGATGGGGGCCCGGTGGGAGTCGGGGTGGAGTCTACGGTAGTAGACCTGTTAGGACCGGAACCCATGATCCTGCGCCCGGGAGGGATTACCAGGGAGGAACTGGAAGAGGTGCTGGGACGGCCGGTCCTGCTGGATCCGGCCCTGCTGGGGGCAGAGGAACGGCCTCGTTCGCCGGGGATGAAGTACCGCCATTATGCTCCTGCAGCTCCTCTGGAAGTGCTGGACGGGCCGGAGCGGGAGTTGATCTGGCAGACCATCTTGCAGGAGGCCACTCCCGACACGGGTTTACTCCTTAGTGAGGAAGGGGCAGCCTATCTGGCTGGTCGCTGTCCCGGCCAATTCCTGGTTCTGGCTCCTCTGAACCAGCCGGAAAAGGCAGCCCAGAGGCTGTATAGCGCTTTGCGCACCATGGACAAGGCCGGGGTTAAGCGCATCCTGGCCGAGGCCTGGCCCCGGCAGGGTCTGGGGCTGGCCCTGATGAACAGGATGGAAAAAGCGGCAGGAGGACAATGCCGCCGGGTGGAGGTGCAGTAGGATGAGTAAAATTCTCTTCGTCTGTACAGGCAATACCTGTCGCAGTCCAATGGCTGAGGCGCTGGCTCGCGCCCTCTGGCAGGAGGCGGGAATAGAGGCGGAATTCCTCTCCGCTGGCCTGGCGGCCTGGGGGGAAAGCCCGGCCAGTCCGGAAGCTCAGAAAGTGATGGCGGAAAAGGGTCTGGATCTATCTGAACACCGCTCCCGCAGTTTAACGGCGGAAATGGTGGCGGAAGCGGATCTGGTGCTGACCATGACCAGAGGACACCGGGATTTTATCATCGAACGCTGGCCCCAGTTTGCCCATAAAGTCCACACCCTCTGGTATCATGCCCGGGGGGAAGATCGGGATGTTCTCGACCCCTTTGGCGGTACGGTGGAAGAGTACCGGCAGGTGGCCGGGGAAATTGAAGAGCTGCTAAAAAGGATTCTGGAGCAGGAAAAAGGCGTTTAATGTAGAATTATTGGAGGTGGTCTGATGAAAATCGCAATCGGCAGTGACCATGGCGGCTTTTTTTTAAAGGAGGAAATCAAGCGCCTGCTGGAAGAGTTGGGCCTGGAATATCAGGACTTTGGCTGTCATTCTCCGGAATCGGTGGATTATCCTGATATTGCTGAGGCTGTAGGGGAGGCAGTGGCCCGGGGTGAATACCCCAGGGGCATTCTCATCTGCGGTACCGGCATCGGCATCAGCATTGCCGCCAACAAAATTCCAGGGGTACGGGCTGCCCTCTGTCATGATACTTTTTCAGCCCGGGCCACCCGGGAGCACAATGATGCCAATATCCTCTGCATGGGGGAAAGGGTCATCGGGTTTGGACTGGCCCGGGAGATCGTCAAAACCTGGCTGGAAGGTTCCTTTGCCGGAGGCAGGCATCAGCGCCGGGTGGACAAGATCAGGCAACTGGAACAAAAACACAGCAAATAAGGCAGACAGGTAAGGGGGAAAGGTGATGAGGAAGTTTTTGCCACAACAGGATCCTGAGGTTTTTCGTGCCATTGAACTGGAATTAAACCGGCAAAGGAGCAAGATTGAGCTAATCGCTTCGGAAAACTTCGTCAGCCCGGCGGTTTTAGAGGCCCAGGGTTCGGTACTGACCAACAAATACGCGGAAGGCTATCCGGACAAACGCTACTATGGCGGTTGTGAATATGTAGATATTGTGGAAAAACTGGCCATTGAGCGGGCCAAGCAGCTTTTTGGTGCTGAACATGTCAATGTTCAGCCCCATTCCGGCGCCCAGGCCAATATGGCTGCTTATTTTGCCTTGCTGGAACCGGGGGATACGGTGCTGGGCATGAACCTGGCTCATGGTGGGCACCTGACCCATGGCAGCCCGGTCAATGCTTCCGGTAAGCTGTATAATTTCGTTGCTTACGGGGTGGAACCCGATACCGAAAAAATCAATTACGAGAAAGTGTTTGCCCTGGCTTTTGAACACAAGCCCAAACTGATAGTGGCCGGGGCCAGTGCCTATCCGCGGGTAATCGACTTCGTTCAGTTGCGGGAAATCGCCGATGAAGTGGGCGCGCTGCTGATGGTGGACATGGCCCACATAGCCGGCCTGGTGGCGGCAGGTCTGCATCCCAGTCCGGTGCCCCATGCCCATGTGGTGACAACTACCACCCACAAGACACTGCGGGGACCAAGAGGTGGCCTGATTCTCTGTCAGGCTCGCTTCGCCCAGGCTATTGATAAAGCGGTATTCCCCGGTATGCAGGGTGGACCGCTGATGCATGTCATTGCCGCCAAGGCGGTGGCACTGGGTGAGGCCTTGCAGCCCGAATTCAAAACCTATCAGGAACAGATTATCAAAAATGCCAGAGTGCTGGCGGAAGCTCTGATGGCCAAAGGCTTCCGCCTGGTCTCAGGGGGTACGGATAATCACCTGATGCTGGTGGATGTACGCAATTTTGACCTGACCGGCAAGGAAGCGGAGCACCTGCTGGATGAAGTAGGCATAACCGTAAATAAAAATGCCATCCCCTTCGATCCGGCCAGTCCCTTTGTTACCAGCGGTATCCGCATCGGTACGCCAGCGGCTACCAGCCGGGGCTTCAAGGAAGAGGACATGCGGGAAATAGCGGAAATCATTTATCTGGTGCTCAGCCGCAAGGGTGATGAACAGGCTCTGGCGGAAGGACGGGCCCGGGTCAATGCCCTGTGTGCCAAATACCCCATGTACCCTGAACTGGGATAAGGGATAGAGGAGGAATTGATTGTGGCGAAAGTGCATGTGTTTGACCATCCCCTGATTCAGCACAAGCTCACCTATATCCGGGACAAGCGGACCGGTTCCAAGGAGTTCCGGGAACTGGTGGAAGAGGTAGCCATGTTGATGGCCTATGAAGTAACCCGGGACTTACCTCTGGAAGAAGCGGAAGTGGAGACCCCGGTGGGCCCGGCCAAAACCAGAGTGCTGGCAGGCAAGAAGCTGGGAGTAGTCCCCATTTTGCGGGCCGGGCTGGGGATGGTCAACGGTGTTCTGAAACTGATTCCGGCAGCCAAGGTAGGACATATTGGCCTCTACCGGGATCCGGAAACTTTGCAGCCGGTGGAATACTATTGCAAGCTGCCCACTGATGTGCCGGAACGGGATCTGATTGTGATTGATCCCATGCTGGCCACAGGAGGTTCCGCTGCTGCAGCCATTACATTCCTGAAGGAAAAAGGGGCGAAGAACATCAAACTGATGTGCCTGATCGCCGCTCCGGAAGGGATTAGAACTGTGCAGGAAGCTCATCCCGATGTGGACATTTATGCTGCTGCCGTGGATGAAAAGCTGAATGACCACGGCTACATCGTCCCTGGTCTGGGTGATGCCGGTGACCGCCTCTTTGGCACCAAGTAGGGGGGAGTGAAGATGAATCGTCCCTCCTGGGATGAATATTTTATGGAAATAGCCCGGACGGTGGCCAGCCGCTCCACCTGCCTCAGACGGCAGGTGGGGGCGGTCATCGCCCGGGATAATCGTATTTTAACCACCGGCTACAATGGCGCTCCCCAGGGCCTGCGCCACTGCCTGGACCGGGGGGGCTGCCGGCGGGAGCAGCTGCAAATCCCCTCCGGAGAACGGCATGAACTCTGTCTGGCTGTACATGCCGAGCAAAATGCCATTATCCAGGGAGCCCTGCATGGTGTGGAACTGGCAGGGGCTACCCTTTATGCTACCACTCAACCCTGTGTCCTCTGCGCCAAGATGCTGATCAATGCCGGTATCCGCCGCATCGTTTTTCTGGGGGATTATCCCGATCCCTTTGCCAGAGAATTGCTGGTGGAAGCTGGAGTGGAGCTGTGCCGGCTGAAGGAGGAAAAACTATGACCCAGCAGGTAGATTTCAAGGAAATTCGCCTGCCCCGCTTGCGCGGACTGGATAAGGTAACTCTGGAAAGCACTTTGATCAAGCTGGCGGAGGAACTGGGGGAACTGGCCCAGTATATCGGCAAGTTTCGCGGCCTCAATGGGGAAAATATCGAGAAACAGGAAGCCGAGGTGCTGGATGGACTGACCTCGGAGTTGCTGGATGTGGCCCAGACCGCCATCACCATGATGTATGTGCTGGAAGATACCTATGGCGTGGATATTGCCGCCAAAGTTGAGCAACATATAGATAAACTCCAGCGCAAAGGATATCTCCACAAAAAATAGGAGTGAGAAGGCTTGAAAAAGGTAATGCTAATATTCGGGACCAGGCCGGAGGCCATTAAGATGGCACCTCTGGTCAAGGAATTGGCCCAAGCGGAAGGGATACAGCCCCTGGTGGCGGTAACGGCCCAGCATCGGGAGATGCTGGACCAGGTACTGGAGCTGTTTGGTATCGTGCCGGACTTTGACCTGAATATTATGCAGGCCGGGCAGACTCTCTATGATATTACCGCCCGGGCCATCAAAGGCCTGGAAGAGGTGCTGGCCCAGGCTCAGCCTGAACTGGTGCTGGTCCATGGGGATACTACCACCACCTTTGCGGCCGCTCTGGCGGCTTTTTATAAGCAAATTCCTGTCGGGCACGTGGAGGCCGGCCTGCGCACCAGGAACAAATACTCTCCCTTTCCGGAGGAGATGAACCGGCGACTGGCCGGTGCCATTGCCGACTGGCATTTTGCTCCCACTGCCACCAGTGAACAGAACCTGCTGCGGGAAGGGATACAGCCGGAACGGATTTTTGTTACAGGTAACACGGTAATCGATGCCCTGCTGCAGACGGTAAAGGAGGACTATCGCTTCCATGATGAGCAACTGGCAGCTATCCCCTTCAATCAGCGCCGGGTGCTGCTGGTGACTACCCACCGGCGAGAAAACTGGGGTGAGCCCTTGCGGCAGGTTTACCTGGCCCTGCGCCAGCTGGTGGAGGAATTTTCCGATGTGGAAGTGGTTTTCCCGGTCCATAAAAACCCTGCGGTACGTCAGGTGGTGGAGGAAGTATTAGGAGGGGTGGAACGGGTTCATCTGGTCGAGCCCCTGGATTATGAACCCTTTATTAACCTGATGGCCAGGTCTTACCTGGTGCTGACTGATTCCGGGGGGCTGCAGGAGGAAGCTCCCAGTCTGGGCAAACCGGTGCTGGTCCTGCGGGATACCACCGAACGGCCGGAAGCGGTGGTGGCAGGGACAGTACGGCTGGTCGGTACTGACCGGGAGCGGT
Organism: Carboxydocella sp. ULO1; assembly: GCF_002049255.1. Lineage (NCBI taxonomy): Bacteria > Bacillati > Bacillota > Clostridia > Eubacteriales > Clostridiales Family XVI. Incertae Sedis > Carboxydocella > Carboxydocella sp. ULO1. The sequence goes on from NZ_BDLQ01000081.1 coordinate 20,651, forward strand.
TGTATGCCAATGTGAAGGAACTGCTTACCGTTCAGGAGGCGTACCAGCGCATGGCCCAGGCGGTCAATCCATACGGTGACGGGCAGGCATGCCGGCGAATTAAACAAGCAATTGACTGGATTTTCGGTTTTTCCGACCAAAAACCTGCAAAATATGACTATTCAGTATAATTGTATAAAAAAAAGTCCAAAATTTCTTCGTCTGGAAAAAGGATTTTTCGCAATTACATAGAATATTATTGCTTGGTAATATCGGGTCAAAAAAGGACCCTCGTCGAGCGCCGACCCGTCCGGGAGGCAAAAGCATGGCTGAAAATGGCAATTGGCAGGATGTGAAGGCCCTTGGTGTGATCATGTCTCTTGGCGGTACTATAGCTGGAGGCGTACTGGTAGGCTTCTGGCTGGGCCGCTTTCTGGACAGGAAACTCCATACTGAGCCCTGGTTGACGGTAGTCATGCTCTTAGTAGGGATAGCAGCTGGTTTTAAAGCAGCCTATGATGCCATGACCACCGTTCGGAAGGGGGATGAATGATCCCCGTGCTAACCGATCTTTATCACAGCAAAGGTAAACGCAATTTAGGATTGCTGTTAGGCCTGATAGCTGTCATCTTACTTGCAGGCGGAGAGCGGTTGGCAGCATTGGGCTTCTTTTTTGGCTTTCTTGCTGGCTGGCTCAATTTGCTGGCTCTGCAGTGGTCATTAGGCCGGGCCCTGAATTTAAAAGGGGCAGGCCGGGTAAAGATTTATGTTTTTCTCTCCTACACCCTCCGCTGGTTAGCCCTGGGAGCGGTGACCTATGGAGTGATATCTGCAGGAGGTCGCAAGGCTGGGATAGCCTTTTTGCTGGGGCTGGCAGCTCTAAAGCCTTTGCTCTTTTTCAATTTTAGAGAGGTAAGAAATATCAGGAAAAAGGAGGTGGATGAGGATGTTCGGTAGTGCTGAAGCTCTTTTTCACATCGGCCCCCTGGAAGTAACCAAGTACACAGTAACAGCCTGGGGAGTTATTGCGTTACTGGGCCTGATCAGCTGGTTAGGGACCAGGAACATGCAAAAACAACCATCAGGTCTGCAGAATGTGCTGGAGCTGTTTGTAGAAGGGTTGTACAACTTCTTTGAGGGCATGCTGGGCCCGGAACGGGTAAAACGCTATTTTCCGCTCCTGTGCACATTCTTCCTGTTTATCCTAACCTCGAACTATGTGGGGCTGTTGCCGCTGTCCGGCCATGAAGGGCCCTATATTCCGCCGACAGCTACCTTGAGTACCACGGCGGCTCTGGCAATCATTGTTTTCTTTTCTACCCATATTTTCGGGATGATGACCCATGGAATCGGTTATTTCAAACATTTTGTTCAGCCCATGGCCTTTATGCTGCCACTGAATATTGTCGAAGAAATCGTCCGCCCGGTCTCGCTGGCCATGCGTCTTTACGGGAATATTTTCGGGCACGAGCTGGTAGTAGGTACTTTGCTGGCTTTGGCTCCCGCCATTGTTCCCGTGCCGATGCAGCTTTTAGGGGTTTTGACAGGGGCTATCCAGGCTTTCGTCTTTACCCTGCTGGCTGCCAGCTACATCGGTGGTGCTACTGAGAAGCACCACTAACGAAGTTCGAGGTTCGAACTTTGGGCAGTAATCCTAAGCCTATAAACCAATGAGGCTGTTTAGAAGCGAGTATGGCAAGGTGCCAACAGCGGAGAGGCCGGAGGCGTACTGGAAGTGCGTCGAGGACCTCGGAGCTGGTGGCAACGCAGCCAGACGAAGCCTATAAACAACCGAACTAACCCGGCGTACTGATCCCTTAATCATAATTCCATACAACTTGTAGCCACCTTGGAAAGGGGGGAAACGGAATGGTAGCAGGTCTGATTGCTATCGGCGCTGGTCTGGCTGTTGGTATTGCAGCTGTTGGCGCTGGTATTGGTCAAGGTATCGCTGCTGGCAAAGCTTTTGAATCCATCGCTCGTCAGCCTGAAGTCACCGGCACTGTCCGGACCCTGTTGTTCATCGCCTTGGCATTTATGGAAACTATGACCATCTATGGTCTGGTAGTAGCACTAATGCTGGTTACTGGCAAAATGTAAGGCGAGAACATTCAGCAGGCGGGGGAGGTCTAACCTCCTTCCGCCTGCAATGGTACCTTGACCCTCACTGAAAGGAGGCAATTGGCTAATGGAATTTAATCTCTCGACCTTTGTCTGGTCGTTTATCAACTTTTTTGTCCTCTTAGCCATTTTAAATAAATTACTCTATAAACCGATGTTGCAAATGCTGGAGGAAAGAAAGAAAACCATTTCTGAATCCATGCAACAGGCTGAGCAGGCAAGGGCCGAAGCCGAACGGATTAAGCAGGAATATGCTGAACAACTGGCTCAGGCCAAGAAGGAATCCCAGGAAATCATCGCCCGGGCTGAGCGCATGGGCGAGGAAATGAGGGAAGAGCTGGTGCGCAATGCCAGGGCTGAAGCCGATAAGGCCCTGAAAGTAGCCCAGGAAGAAATCGCTCGCGAAAAAGCCAAAGCTGTTGCCCAGCTGCGGGCTGAAGTGGCTAACCTGGCGGTGCTGGCGGCCGGCAAGGTGGTGGGCAAGTCCATCACCGTCGAGGACCATGAAAAAATGGTCAAGGAATTCATCGATGAGGTAGGGGATCTCCCATGCTAAACAAGGCAGTAGCCCGCCGCTATGCTGCCGCTTTTTTCAGCCTGGCTCTGGAAAAAGGGCTGATCGACAGCCTGGAGCAGGAGCTGGCCCAGGTAGTACAGACGGTGGAAGAGAATCCTGAATTGCAGCGTTTCCTGGACAACCCGATGGTGGTTGTGGCGGAAAAGAAGAAGCTCGTTGATGAGGTTTTCGGCGGCCGGGTGTCCGACCTGACCCTGGATTTCCTGAAGGTGGTACTGGACAAGCGGCGGGAAGCCTATCTCAAGGAAATTTACAATGAGTATGTGAAACGGGCCAATGAAGCCCGCAATCTGGTGGATGTGGAAGTTACCTCGGCCAGGGAGCTGTCCCAGTCCGACCTCACTGCCCTGGAAGCCCGCCTGGTCAAATTGACCGGCAAGCAGGTACGGATTACCACCAAGGTGGACCCGGCTCTGATTGGTGGTTTGGTGGTACGCATTGGGGACAAGGTAATCGATGGCAGTGTAACCAAGCGGCTGGAGCTCCTCCGGGAAGCTCTTTTGCAAGCATAAGTTGAAGAGTTAGGGGTGAGCGAGTACAATGTCTATCCGTCCGGAAGAAATCAGTTCTATTATTAAACAACGGATTGAACAGTACCGCACCGATGTGGCCGTTACTGATGTAGGAACGGTTATTCAGGTAGGTGACGGTATTGCCCGGGTTTATGGTCTGGAAGAATGTATGGCCGGTGAGCTGCTGGAATTCCCAGGCGGCATTTTCGGCATGGCCCTCAACCTGGAAGAGGATAATATCGGTTGCGTTATTCTCGGTCCTTACACTGGTATTAAAGAAGGCGACACCGTTAAGCGAACCGGCCGTATCGTTGAAGTACCGGTAGGCGAAGCCCTGATTGGCCGGGTGGTAAACGCCATGGGTCAGCCGATCGATGGCAAAGGCCCCATTGTCACCGACCGCTATCGTCCAGTTGAACGGGTAGCACCTGGTGTTATTACCCGTAAATCAGTGCATCAGCCTCTGCAAACCGGTTTGAAGGCTATTGACAGTATGGTACCCATCGGTCGGGGCCAGCGGGAGCTGATCATCGGTGACCGCCAGACCGGTAAAACTGCAGTTGCTATCGATACTATTATTAACCAGAAGAATACCGATGTAATCTGTATATATGTGGCTATTGGACAAAAAGCTTCCACTGTAGCCAACGTGGTCAAGACACTGGAAGATCACGGTGCTATGGATTACACCATCGTTGTGGCTGCTACCGCTTCTGAACCAGCACCGATGCTCTACATTGCTCCCTATGCCGGCTGCGCTATGGGTGAAGAGTTTATGGAGCAGGGCAAGCATGTGTTAATCGTCTATGATGACCTGTCCAAGCAAGCTGTGGCTTACCGGGAATTGTCCCTCTTGCTGCGCCGTCCTCCCGGCCGGGAAGCTTATCCGGGTGATGTTTTCTACCTGCATTCCCGTTTGCTGGAGCGGGCTGCTAAATTGAATGATGAACTGGGTGGCGGTTCCCTGACCGCTCTGCCGATTATCGAAACCCAGGCTGGTGACGTTTCCGCCTACATTCCGACCAACGTTATTTCCATCACTGACGGTCAGATCTTCCTGGAGTCCGACCTGTTCTATGCTGGTATCCGCCCGGCTATCAACGTCGGTCTCTCTGTATCACGGGTTGGTGGTGCCGCTCAGATCAAGGCGATGAAGCAGGTTGCCGGTACTCTGCGTCTGGACCTGGCCCAGTACCGGGAGCTGGCTGCATTCGCTCAGTTCGGTTCTGACCTGGATAAGGCCACCCAGGCCCGGCTGCTGCGGGGTGAAAAACTGGTTGAACTGTTGAAACAGCCTCAGTATAAGCCCATGGCCGTTGAAGACCAGGTTATGTCCATCTTCGCTGCCGTCAATGGCTACCTGGATGATGTGGAAACTTCCCGGGTCCTGAAGTTCGAAGAAGAATTCCTGAAGTTCATGCACAGTCAGAAGGCGGACATCGTTGAGGCCATTCGCGAACAAAAGACTCTGACTGATGAGATTAGAGAAAAACTGAAAGCCGCCATTGTCGAGTTCAAGAAGATGTTCTAAGCTGTCCCGGTCTGAATGGGACGAAAAAGGTGGTGAACAGCAGGAATGCCCAGCATGCGGGATATTAAACGACGCATCAAGAGTATCAAGAACACAGAACAGATCACCAAGGCCATGAAGATGGTGGCGGCAGCCAAGCTGCGCAAGGCCCAGGATAAAGTGTTTCAGGCCCGGCCTTATGCCAGGGAACTGGCTGGCACCTTGAGCCGGTTGGCCGGCGCGGCTCTGGACTCCACCCATCCCCTGATGGTAAAACGGGAAGTAAAGAAAGTGGCTTTTGTGGTGGTTACCGCTGACCGCGGTCTGTGTGGTGGATATAATGCCAATATCATCCGGAAAGTGCGGAGTGAAATCAGTGCTTTCAATGATGTCAGTCTGATTTGCGTAGGCCGCAAGGGCCGCGACTTTTTCCGCCGTATTGGTGTGCCCATCATTGCAGAGTTTACCGGTCTGGGGGAAGAGGCTCGCTATCAGGATGCCAAGCTGATTGCGGAGACCATTGTGGACTTATATCTTAAAGGAGAATTTGATGAAGTTTATGTCGTCTATACTGAGTTTTTCTCCGCTCTGACCCAGAGACCGAAAACCATCAAGCTCTTGCCTGTGGAGGCCCCGGCGGAAGAAGGAGCCAAAGTCGACTATATTTACGAGCCCAATGCGGAAACCGTGCTGTCGGCCTTGTTGCCCAAGTATCTCAATACCACCATGTTCAGGGCCATGCTGGAGGCCAAGGCTTCAGAACATGGTGCCCGGATGACTGCTATGGGTTCAGCAACCGACAACGCCAAGGAAATGATCGCCAAGTTAACCTTGAACTACAACCGGGCCCGGCAGGCTGCCATTACCAAGGAGATTTCCGAAATCGTGGGTGGCGCTGCCGCTCTGGAATAAACGCAAGGAGGGAAATGGCTGAATGAACGTCGGTAAAGTCAAGCAGGTTATCGGTCCCGTCGTTGACGTGGAATTCGAGCCTGGCAAGTTGCCTGCTATTTATAATGCTGTTATCATTCGCAGTGCCGACCAGGATAAGCCCACTGCTTATGATATTGATTTGACCCTGGAAGTTGCCCAGCACCTGGGGAACAATGTGGCTCGCTGTGTTGCCATGTCTTCCACCGACGGTCTGGTTCGGGGCATGAAGGCCATCGATACCGGCGCTCCTATCAGTGTGCCGGTAGGTCCTGTTACCCAGGGCCGGCTCTTCAATGTTCTGGGTAAGGTGGTTGACGGCAAGGAGCCCGTTAAATCTGATAAATACTATCCCATTCACCGTCCGGCTCCGACCTTTACCCAGCAGTCCACCAAGGCGGAAGTGCTGGAGACCGGGATCAAGGTCGTTGACCTGCTGGCCCCCTATCTGAAGGGTGGTAAGATCGGTCTCTTTGGCGGTGCCGGTGTTGGTAAGACCGTTTTGATCATGGAATTGATTAACAACATCGCCAAGCAACACGGTGGTATCTCCGTTTTCGCCGGTGTAGGTGAGCGGACCCGGGAAGGGAACGACCTCTACCATGAAATGATGGAATCCGGCGTTATCGACAAGACGGTGATGGTGTTCGGTCAGATGAACGAGCCGCCGGGCGCCCGTCTGCGGGTAGGTCTGACCGGTTTGACCATGGCTGAATATTTCCGGGACGAAGAAGGCAAGGACGTGTTGCTGTTTATCGATAACATCTTCCGTTTCACCCAGGCCGGTTCCGAGGTGTCCGCTCTCTTAGGCCGGATGCCGTCTGCCGTGGGTTACCAGCCCACTCTGGCTACCGAAATGGGTGCTCTGCAGGAACGGATTACCTCTACCACTAAAGGGTCTATCACCTCCGTCCAGGCTATCTACGTGCCGGCGGACGACCTGACTGACCCTGCTCCGGCCACAACCTTCGCTCACCTGGACGCGACCACCGTTTTGTCCCGTTCCATTGCCGAGCTGGGGATTTATCCGGCTGTGGACCCGCTGGATTCCACGTCCCGGATTCTGGACCCCAATATCGTAGGTCAGGAGCATTATCAGGTAGCCCGGGGTGTGCAGAAAGTGCTGCAGCGTTATAAGGAACTGCAGGACATCATCGCTATTCTGGGTATGGACGAACTGTCCGAAGAAGACAAGCTGACCGTAGCCCGGGCCCGGAAGATTCAACGTTTCCTGTCCCAGCCCTTCTTCGTGGCTGAAGCCTTCACCGGTACTCCTGGTAAATATGTGCCTTTGAAAGAAACCATCCGTGGCTTCAAGGAAATCATTGAAGGTAAACACGATGACCTGCCGGAAGCAGCCTTCTATATGGTCGGGACCATTGAAGAAGCCGTGGAAAAGGCCAAAACCCTGTAAGGATGTGACGGAAAATGGCCGAGAATACCATTAAACTGGAAGTGGTTACTCCTGACCGCAAGGTGGTTTCCGAGGAAGTGGAGATGGTGGTAGCGCCGGCGGCCGAGGGTTACCTGGGCATTCTGGCCAACCACGCTCCCCTGATCACCAGCTTGCAGATCGGTGTCCTCAAGTACACCGCTGGTGGTCAGGAGCAGAAACTGGCCATCAGTGGCGGCTTCCTGGAGGTAAAAGATAACCGGGCGGTGGTGCTGGCTGAAGCAGCAGAACGTCCGGAAGAAATCGATGTGCAGCGGGCGCTGGCAGCTAAAGAGCGGGCCGAACGCCGTCTGGCTGAACGCTCAGCTGACATTGACATGGTGCGGGCTGAGGTTGCCTTGAAGCGAGCCCTCAACCGCCTCAAAGTTGCAGGTAAAATAGAATAGGTATCGACAACCGGCACAGTATGTGCCGGTTTGTTTTCGGAAAATAGTTCGGGTCAGAACTAATTTTAAGGGGTGGGAATATGGCTGCCAATAGAAAAACACTGCTGGTGAGTATTTTTCTGATGATGGTTGTAGTCCTGGCCGGGGTCAGCGGTTATTACTGGTATGAAAATACCTACTTTGTCAGTACGGAAGATGCCCGCATAGCCGGAGACATAGTTAAGGTATACCCGCTGCTTGTGGCCAAACTGGCGGAAGTTAGGGCTGCCGAGGGCCAGAAAGTGGTAAAAGGAGAAGTGCTGGCCCGGCAGGAACTGAATAACCTCCCGGACAGCAGTGCGGAACAGACATTGCTGCGCGCACCGGTGGATGGCATTATTATCAGGAAGCAGGGAACAGAGGGAGAAGTGGCAACACCAGGACAGGCTGTCTTCTGGCTGGTTGACCCCCATAAACTCTATGTGTCGGCTAATATAGAGGAGACGAAGATAAGCAGGATTAAACCTGGACAACTGGTGGAAGTTACTCTCGACCTTTACCCCGGGCGGACTTTCAACGGACGGGTGCAGGAAATCGGACAGGCTACTACTGCTACCTTTTCGGTTTTACCCCAGACGACCAGCAGCAATTTTACCAAAGTTACCCAGAAAGTGCCGGTAAAAATTCAGCTCACTGACCTGGAGAATTTACAATTGATACCTGGCACCAGTGCTGTGGTTAAAATCAGGGTCAGGTGATGAATGGTGACAGGAAGAAGGATTGATAACAGCAGAAAGTGGCTGGTTCTGGCGGTGCTGGTGCTGGGAACATTTATGGCTATCCTGGATACCAGCATTGTCAATATAGCCATTCCCAAGATGATGGCCGTGTTTGGCGTAGGGACAGAGCAAATTCAGTGGGTACTTACGGCTTATATGCTGACCATGGGGGCCATTATTCCCCTGACCGGATATTTAAGCGACAGGTTTGGCAGCAAAAAAGTATATATTTGGGCCCTAATAGCCTTTACTCTAGGTTCAGCTTTTTGTGGCCTGGCCTGGAGCAACCCCTCGATGGTAGTGGCCCGGGTTATTCAGGCACTGGGTGGAGGCATGATCATGCCTGTCAGTATGAGCATCCTCTATCAGGTTATTCCCCAGCAGGAGCGGGGGTTGGCGCTGGGGATCTGGGGAATTGCCGCCATGGCGGCACCGGCTATTGGCCCAACGTTGAGCGGCTATATTGTCGAGCATCTGGACTGGCGCCTGATTTTCACCATCAATATCCCCGTCGGGATTGTGGCCGTGATTTTTTCGTTTATCCTCTTACCGGAGATACCGCGCCGCCCGGTGGGCAAGTTTGATTACCTGGGCGTACTCTTTGCTTCTGTGGGTTTGGTGTCTATTCTCTATGTTCTGGGTGAGGGGGCTTCTATTGACTGGAATGATATTAAAAACATTTTTTTACTGATTTTCGGCGGATTTTTCCTCCTGCTCTTTACGGTTAATGAATTAACCCACAGTGACCCTTTGCTGGACTTGCGGGTATTAAAAATAGGGCCTTTTACCTTGAGTATTGTGATAGCAAGCATCACTAATATCGCTTTGTTTGGCGGGATTTTTCTACTGCCACTATTTTTGCAAAATTTGCGGGGATATACGGCAATGCAGACCGGGATTATCATGTTTCCGTCGGCAGTGGCTACCGGGCTGATGATGCCCATTGGCGGTAAACTCCTGGACCGCCTTGGACCAAAACCAGTAGTGATACCAGGCCTGGCCATCCTGGCTCTGGCAACCTATGAACTGGCCCACTTATCGATGGAGACACCGCAAACCACCATTACCTGGTTGCTGGTCCTGCGGGGCCTGGGACTGGGTCTGGCCATGATGCCGGCTTCTACGGCGGGCATGAACGCGGTACCTTTGCCGCTGGTGGCCCGGGCTTCCGCTCTCTCCAACGTGGTGCGCCAGGTGGCAGGCTCACTGGGAATCACTATTCTCACCACATTTATGCAGAGAAGACAGGCTCTGCATTACAGTGAACTGGCTGCCCGGGTGACGGAATTTAATGGCCAGGAACTGTATCTATACTGGCTCTACGGCTCGGTACAGAAGGAAGCCTTGATTACAGCTATCAATGATACACTGGCACTGACGGCTGTTATCAGCTGTGTTGCCCTGTTTTTTGCCTTCTGGCTGAAAAAGGGGCAAACCCCTGCCGGCAAGGAACAGGTGATAATCAGTGAGTAAAGAAAAGCGAACAGTACAGGCAGAGGAAATTAACTTGCTCCTGAAAAGCATTATCGGGCATTTTCGCAAATTTGTCTCCAACCATATTAAAGACCTGGGTTTGACTGTTCCTCAGTTACTATTGTTGCGGGTCCTCTACCAGCAGCCGGAACAGACCCTTTCGGAATTATGCCAGCAGCTGGGATTGGCTAAAAGCACTGTTTCCGATCTGGTAGATCGCCTGGAAAAACAGGAACTGGTTGTCAAGCGCAGAGGGGAGCAGGACCGGCGCACCGTCAGGATCAGCCTGGCGGAAAAAACCATGGCTCTGGGGGAGACTATCCAGGCCATCAAAACCGACTACTGGTCTGCCTTGCTCAGTCAGCTGACACCTGCCGAAGTGGAAGAAATTTTACGGGCTCTGCGCAAGCTGCAGGGATTAATTTCTGCCTCCCCTTCTCATACTAAGGGCGAGGTGAAAGTTCATGATAACAGAGGACAAACAGGCGCAACAGGAACTGGCCCAGCTGGCCTTCAATCTGGGGGAGTTTCCTGACCAGGTACTGGTTCGTCTGACCGATGATGAAGTAAAAGCGAAAGGCATTGACCCCCGCGTTAAAGCGGCTCTACAACAGCCCGAAGCTAAAAGAATGCTATTGCGGGCCCGGCTGCTGGAGGAAGGATATAAGTACTGGGAGCTGGCAGAGCAGGCAGGGGTGGAACCGGTAGTGGTGGAAGACCCTGGCTTTCACCCTGATACGGGTTTAGTTGTGGCCCGGGATTAAATTGATGTTTAAATCCTCCTTTTAGCGGGAACACTATCAGTAACGAATAGGATTCCTGAGGAGAAGGAGGAAGGCAAATGCGCAGATTTCTGGTGCTGCTGGGTCTATTATTGGCAGCGGTCTGGCTGGTAAAACACCCAGTCCTGCCTACCCTGGGACAGGGGTTGAGCGGGGAGAACAAACTGATTCTGGCTTTTCGGGAGAGCAAGGCGCGCTTTGAGGACTACACCATTAATGGCTGGGCCAGGGTGAACCGGAAATTTATGACCTTTGCGGAAATGGAGGAACTGGCCTGGCAGGCAGCAAGGGTATTTCCCTATCGGGAAGGGAACCTGCGTCTGGACAAACAGGAGGACACCGGTTTTCGCAGTTTGCGCCTGGCTGGCAAGCTGGGGGAAAAAACGGAACTGGAAATCTGGATCCAGTCCATGGCCGGGGTTAAAACCAGGATAGGCCAGGAGGAAACCGGTCAGGAAGCAGAAACTTATGCAGTTATTACTATTAAAGAACTCGGGGACCTGGATAAACTAAGTCAGGATCGGCTCACAGTGGATGCTGCTTTCAAGAGAATCGCAAGTAGTGCCAAAGTGTCCGAGGTAGTGGCCGGCTGGTTGCCCCAGCTAGTAGACCAGCAGCAGGGGCGGGAAATCGTTGCCTCTATCTTTAAGGAACTGGATGGTAAAAAAATCGAAGGGTATGAAGAAGGGGCAGTGGTCAGCTGGACCGGTTATAGTGATGAACTCAAGGATAACCTGCGCCTGGGCAACCGGGTGGTTAATCTGAATGTGGCGGTTCGGACTGTTCCAGGAGAACAACGCAGCTACCTGGTGATTGGCACACCTTTGATTACTACTGAATATTAATGAATTAATACAGGAGCAGAGGAAGGAGGGGCGCCGGTGGAACGACTGGTAATAACCGGTGGTACCCCATTATCCGGCCGGGTTCGGGTAGGAGGCGCCAAAAATGCTGTCCTGCCCATCCTGGCCGCTTGTCTCTTGACTGACCAGGTCTGCCAGCTGGAGGATGTTCCCCGGCTGGCTGATGTCCGCACCATGCTGATGGTATTAAGCCGGCTGGGGACGGAAGTGGCCTGGGTTGGACATTCTCATACCCTGGTGGTCAAGACGCCGAGGCTGGAAACGGGAGAAGCACCTTATGAATATGTACGGCAAATGCGCGCCTCTATTCTGGTGATGGGGCCGCTCCTGGCCCGATTGGGTTATGCCCGGCTTACCCTGCCGGGGGGATGTGCTATTGGGAGTCGCCCCATAGACTTGCATTTAAAGGGGTTTCAGGCACTGGGGGCAGAAGTGAGCTGGGGGCCAGGTCAAGTGGAAGTAAGATGCCAGCGCCTCAAAGGGAATACCGTCTACCTGGATTTTCCCAGTGTAGGGGCAACGGAGAATATCATGCTGGCAGCTACCCTGGCGGAAGGGACAACAATTATTGAAAACGCTGCGGAAGAACCTGAAATCGTGGACCTGGCCCTCTTTCTCAATGCCATGGGGGCCAGAATCAGCGGGGCTGGCACAGCGGTGATCAAGATCGAGGGTGTAAGTAAACTGCAGGGAGCCAGGCATACTGTCATCCCTGACCGCATTGAAGCCGGCACCTTTCTGGTGGCAGGAGCGATTACTGGCGGGGAAATAACAGTGGAAAATGTGATTGTGGAACACATCAAGCCGGTGATTGCCAAACTGCAGGAAGCAGGGGCGGAAATCACGGAGACGGCCCAGGGGCTGCAGCTAAAAGCCCCGACCCGCATTAAGGCCACTGACATCAAGACTTTGCCCTATCCCGGGTTTCCCACCGATATGCAGGCCCAGATGATGGCCATGCTGACTCTGGCTGAGGGTACCAGTGTGATTACCGAAACCGTTTTTGAAAATCGCTTTATGCATGTTGATGAACTGCGCCGCATGGGAGCGGATATTAAAATCGAGGGTCGAACCGCAGTGGTTCGCGGGGTGGGACAGCTGCTGGGTACCCAGGTTAAGGCTACTGACCTGCGAGCGGGGGCGGCCCTGGTCCTGGCCGGGCTGGCGGCCCGGGGGGAAACGGAAGTCATCCATTTACATCATATTGACCGGGGTTATGAACGATTTGCGGAAAAGTTACAAAGACTGGGAGCTAAAATCAACCGCCTGCGCATATAATTTTCCCGGGAGGGGAAGACATGCGCAAAGGCGGTCTTTTTTTATTGTTACTGACCACTATCCTGTTTTTACTGCCGATTATCATCGGCTGGATGCTGTACAGGCAGGAACCTGGTTTGCCTGGACCTGAAATCAAAATCTACAGTCACCGAGAACAAAAGGTGTTGACTCTGAGCCTGGAGGAATATGTAGTGGGTGTGGTAGGGGCAGAAATGCCGGCGGCTTTTCACCCGGAGGCTCTAAAAGCCCAGGCGGTAGCGGCCCGGACTTACGCCTGGGAAAGGCTGCAGCGGGCCGGGGAACTGGGGGATTTTGCCCATGACCATGGCGGGGCCGTCCTCTGTGATGACCCGACCCACACCATGGCCTGGCTGGAGGAAAAGGAAATACTGGCCAAATGGCCCCGCAGCCAGGCAGGACGCTATTATCAGAAAATCCGGGAAGCAGTCAGCGCTACTGCCGGACAAATACTTCTCTATCAGGGAAAACCCATTCAGGCTCTTTTTCATGCATCCTGTGGCGGGCTGGGCACGGAATCAGCGCTTGAAGTCCGGGGGCAGGATATTCCCTACCTGGCAGGAGCAGCCTGTCCGAAAACTGAGGCTCAGGATTTTCCGCCTCAGCGTCAGCGTGTACCGGCAGCCATCAGTGTCCTCAGTACCAGTCAGCATGGCACAGTGCTGCAGGCTCAGGTTAATGACCGTTCGGTAGCAGGAAGGGAGATCCGTAATCGCTTTCAGCTGCCATCAGCCCGCTTCCGGGTGCTGGAGGTAAGGGCCGGGGTAAGTTTGCTGGAAATCAGCGGTTATGGCCATGGGCTGGGGCTATGCCAGCGGGGGGCCAATCTCTGGGGCCAGCAGGGCTGGGATTATCAGCGGATATTGCAACATTATTACCAAGGGACAGAAATAAAAAAATTGTATTGACTTTCTGAAAACGTTTTCCTATAATAAAATTAGAAAGGGGGAGGGTAATGCCAGTAACGATCAAAGATGTTGCCAGAGAGGCGGGAGTATCGGTTTCTACCGTTTCCCGGGTACTAAATAACAGCAAACCGGTAAGTTCGGAAATCCGGGCCCGGGTTCTGGCGGCAGTAAATAAATTGAACTTTCAGCCCAACTCCCTGGCCCGCAGTCTGGTTCTGAAAAAAACCAGGCTGATCGGGGTTTTGGTCCCGGATATTGCTAACCCCTTTTTCCCGGTGGCTATCGCCGGGATTGAGGAAATTGCCAGTATGTATGGCTACAATATCCTGTTGTTCAACACTTTCGGGCAGATTGAGAAAGAATTGCAATATCTCAATATTTTAAAGGAAAAACAGGTAGATGGTATTATTAAAATGAGTACACAGGTTACAGAAAAACACGAGGAATATTTTGCAAGCACTTCTATTCCTATGGTAGTTACCAGCAATTGTACCGAACGGGAAGATGTGCCCTGTGTAGTAATCGATGATGTGAGAGCTGCCTATGATGCTACCTCCTATCTGATTTCCCTGGGACATAAGCGAATCGGCATGATTAGTGGCCCGCTGGATGACAGTGCCGGACGGGATCGTTTTTTGGGCTATCAGCAAGCAATGCTGGAACACAAACTTAATATTGACTTCAACTTGCTCAAACAGGGGAACTTCAAGGTGGAGAGCGGCAAAAAGGCAATGGAAGAAATTTTGCGGACTGTAGCCAGAGAGGAGTTGCCAACCGCCATTTTTGCAGCCAATGATGAAATGGCGATAGGCGCTATTGGAGTGCTACTGGATAATGGGCTAAGAGTGCCGGAAGATATCTCGGTGATGGGTTTTGATGATATTTTTATTGCCCCTGTTTTCCGACCGGCTTTGACCACAGTGAAGCAGCCTATATATGATATCGGGGCGGTAGCCGCCAGAAAACTGGTAAAGCTAATTGAAGGAGAAAAATTAAGTGAAACAAAGACAGTCTTGCCCTATCACATAATAGAACGTAATTCTTGCCGTAGAATATAAATTTTTTTAAGGTGTAGGAAAACGGTTTCCTAATTAGGGGGTGAGATGGCAAATAAAAAGGTGATGTTTAGTTTCATTTAAAAATCAATTTAGATGGAGGAGGAGCAGAAATGTCGAAGTGGAGAAAGGTAACCAGTATCGCCCTTGCCGCTGTCATGGCTTTTTCCCTCACCGCCTGTGGCACCGGCAAACAAGCAGCGGAAACGCCCAAAACTGAGAACAAGCAAGCTACTGAACAACCGGCAGAAAAGGTAAAACTCATTTACGCTCGGGGTAAAGATGTCACCGGTGCTACCGAAAAAATTGTCGAGGCTTTCGAAAAGAAATACCCCAACATTGATGTGGAATTCCGGGAAATGCCGGCTGATACCGGGCAAAGCCATGACCAGTATGTAACCATGTTCAGTGCCAAATCTTCTGAAATCGATGTTTTTGACCTGGACGTAATTTGGCCTGCTGAATTCGCTCAAGCTGGCTATCTCTTGCCCCTGGATCGGTTTATTGAAAAAGATCAGATTGATATGAGTAAGTACATCAAAGGTGCTGTCGAAGCCGGTAACTACAATGGTCAGCAGTGGACCATGCCCAAGTTTATTGATACCGGTTTGCTCTACTACCGCAAAGATATCGTGAAGCAGCCGCCCAAAACCTGGGATGAGCTGATCGCTCAAGCTCGTCAGTACAAAGGGAAAGGCGGAACTCAGTTTGGCTACCTGATGCAAGCCAAGCAATATGAAGGTCTGGTCTGTAATTTTGTAGAGTTCAATGCTGCTTATGGTGGTAAGATTCTGGACGAAAATGGCAATGTAGTCATCAATAACCCCAATAGCATCAAAGCCTTAAAGAAAATGATGGAAATCGTCAAGTCTGACATTGTGCCCAAGAATATCACTACCTTTACCGAACTGGAATCTCACACTGCCTTCATTGAAGGACAGGCACCTTTCATCCGCAACTGGCCCTATATGTATGCCCTGGCCCAGGACAAAACCCAGTCCAAAGTTGTAGACAAAGTGGCTATCGCTCCGCTGCCGGCAGGGGATGCTGGTTCTGCTGCTACCCTGGGTGGCTGGATGACCGGTATTAACAAGTACACCAAACATCCCAAGGAAGCCTGGGAGTTTGTTAAGTTCATGACTGGTCCGGAAGGCCAGAAGATCACTGCTATCTATGGCGGTTCTGCTCCTACTCTGTTGCCTGTTTATGATGATCCGGAAGTGCAAAAAGCCAGCCCGCTCTTCGCCAATAAAGACTTCATTAATGGTGTAAGTGCAGCTGTGCCGCGTCCTAGTTCCCCCATCTATCCCAAGATTTCTGAAATCATCCAGATCGAAGTCTCCAAGGCTCTGGCCGGTCAGCAAACTGCTGAGCAGGCAGTTCAGAACATGGAGAAGAAAATGAAAGAGGCCATTGGCAAATAAAATACCATGAAAGCGCTGTTGAGGGAGGGATTTCCTCCTCCCTCAACAGCGGGTTTTCATGGTTTTTTTTCTCACCTGAAAGGTTGTAAAAAACAGGAAGTTGGTGAATGCGATGAAACCGGGTAAAGGCAAAGGCTTATCGGAAAAACAGATAGGTTATCTGATGGTATTGCCTGCACTCCTGATGATTACGGTTATTGCCATCTGGCCAGTGCTGCGTTCTTTCTGGCTGAGTATGTTTGATATTCGCCTCAATGACCCGGCCCGGACGGCTGTACATCTCAATTACGGGCTGGATATGGAAAGATATGTGGAAACCATGCCGGCTCTAATCCGGGTGTTAAATAAAAAGAGCGCAGAGGCAGCCGGAGAGGCTCTAACTGCCCTGACGGATTTGAAAACAGCAGCGGAAAATTTGCAAAAGGAATTGAACCGGGATCCAGAAATTGCTAAAAGATATGAAGAGATTGACAAACTGCTCTATGATTTTCAGCCTGTGCCTGAACAGTTAAAATATCTGGAAGTAAAAAAAGAACAAGCAATCTTGATTAAAACCCAGCTGGCCAGTATGCAGGAAAAAATTGATGCCTTAAGCAAAGCTAAAACCATCGAAAAACCCGAGGAAATCCTCGGTCCACTGCAGGGATTGCGGGCAGCTATGATTGAACCAAACTATCTCGGTCTAACCTACTACAAAACCTTTTTCAAGGAGCCCCGGCTCTGGGCAGCTCTATTTAATACCTTTTTCTTTACGGTTGTTTCAGTATTTATTGAACTGGTGCTGGGCCTGTGGATTGCCCTGCTGATCAATAAACAGTTTAAAGGCCGCGGACTGGTCAGGGCAGCAGTGCTGATTCCCTGGGCCATTCCCACAGTAATCTCGGCCTTAATGTGGAAATTTATGTACGATGGACAGAACGGAATCGTAGCCAGGTTTTTTGAAACCATTGGCCTGGTTAATGATATGAGTGTGTTGTTAACCACCAAATGGGGGGCTATGTTCTCGGTTATCTTTGCTGATGTGTGGAAAACTACGCCCTTTATGGCGTTACTCTTATTTGCCGGTTTGCAGACCATTCCTGACTCTCTCTATGAATCAGCGGAGGTAGAGGGGGCCAGCAAAACCCAGCAATTTTTCTACATTACTTTGCCTATGCTGAAATCCACCATTCTGGTAGCGCTCCTGTTCCGGACCCTGGATGCGTTCCGGGTCTTTGACCTGATTTATGTACTAACCGGTGGTGGCCCGGCTAACTCTACCGAAACCATTTCCATCTATGCTTACAAAACCATGTTTGCGCAGATGAATTTCGGGGCCGGTTCTGCTCTCTCGGTCATAGTCTTCCTGTGTATAGCTATTATCAGTTTGATTTTCATCAAAGTTCTCGGCGCTGACCTGATCGGCGATAATCGAGGCAGGTAGGGGGTGGCAGCAAATGATTCAGAAAAAGGCAGGGCCGTTGTTTTATCTATTTCTGGTGGGTTTCCTGTTTGTAATTATGTTTCCCTTTTTCTGGCAGTTAGTCGCTTCCATCAAACCGCCCGGTGAACTGTTTGGAGACAGGGCTTTTAATGTACTGATTGAGAATCCCACCATTGAAAACTATATCCGGGTCTTCAGTGCTCGACCCTTTGGCAGATATCTCTGGAACAGTTTCGTAGTAGCTTCCACTACCACTCTGGTCAGTATTGTTATCGCCTCAATTGCTGCCTATGCTATTGCCTGGGTAAAATTCAGCGGCAAAGCCATCGTACTGGGGATAGTGCTGGCGGTATCCATGTTCCCTCAAATCGCTACCATCTCTCCCATCTTTCTGTTTTTACAGTCGGTGGGACTAACCAATAGCTATCTGGGGCTGATTTTGCCCTATACTACTTTTGCTCTGCCGCTGGCTATCTGGAACCTGACTGCTTTCTTCCGTAAAATTCCCTACGACCTGGCTGAGGCAGCCAAAGTGGATGGAGCCAGTATCTTGCAGACTCTAACCAGAGTCTTTTTCCCGCTGGCCTTGCCCGGGATTTTTACTACAGCGATCCTGGTCTTTATTGCAGCCTGGAATGAATTTCTCTTTGCCCTGACTATCAACACTGAAGAGGCAATGAAAACGGTACCGGTAGGGATTGCCATGTTCCAGGGGCAGTATACCATGCCCTGGGGTGAGATTGCGGCAGCTTCCATTGTGGTTACCGTCCCGCTGGTAATCATGGTATTGATCTTCCAGAAACGGATTGTATCAGGCTTAACCGCAGGAGCAGTTAAAGAATGATGGGAGGAGAGGACGGATGAAAAAAGCCTGGTGGAAAGAAGCGGTTGTATATCAGATTTATCCCCGCAGTTTTATGGACAGCAATGGGGATGGCATCGGGGATTTGCGGGGAATTATCTCCAAACTGGATTATCTGCAGGAGCTGGGGGTGAATGTAATCTGGCTCTGCCCGGTTTATAAATCCCCCAATGATGATAATGGATATGATATCAGTGATTATCGGGATATCATGACGGAATTCGGCACCCTGGCCGACTGGGAGGAACTGCTGGCCGAGGTCCATAAGCGGGGGATGAAACTGATCATGGACCTGGTGGTCAACCACACCTCGGATGAACATCCCTGGTTTATCGAATCCCGCAAGTCCAGGGATAATCCCTACCGGGATTACTACATCTGGCGGCCAGGCAAGGATGGCCGGGAACCCAACAACTGGCGTTCCTTTTTCAGCGGCTCGGCCTGGGAGTATGATGAAACAACGGGGGAATATTATCTCCACCTCTTCTCCAGAAAGCAGCCGGATTTAAACTGGGAAAATCCCCGTTTGCGGGCAGAAATCTATGAGATGATGAAATGGTGGCTGGACAAGGGGATTGACGGGTTCCGCATGGATGTGATCAATGCCATCTCCAAGGTTCCGGGTTTGCCAGATGCACCCAAACGCAGTGATGACCCCTACCAGTGGGGAACAGAGTATTTCATTAACGGGCCCCGTATTCATGAGTTCCTGCAGGAAATGAAACGGGAAGTGCTGGACCACTATGATATCATGACCGTGGGGGAAACACCCTTTGTCACTCCCGAAGATGCCATCAAATACACCCATGAGGAAACGGGGACCCTGAACATGGTTTTCCAGTTCCAGCACATGGATGTGGATATGGCACCCAATAGCACTAAAGGGAAGTGGGAGCTCTATCCCTGGAAATTAACGGACTTGAAAAAAATCATCACCACCTGGCAAAAAGAGCTGGAAGGCAAAGGCTGGAACAGTATCTATCTGGAAAACCATGACCAGCCCCGTTCTGTCTCCCGCTTCGCTGATGATGGGGAGTACCGGGTGCCATCTGCCAAAATGCTGGCCACTTTCCTGCTCACTCTGCAGGGTACACCTTACATTTATCAGGGTCAGGAAATCGGCATGACCAATGTCAAATTCGATTCAATTGAGGACTACCGGGACATTGAAACCCTGAACATGTATCGGGAGGAACTGGCGAAAGGAAGTAAGCCGGAGGAAATCCTGCCCTTGATTCATGCCAAAGGCCGGGATAATTCTCGCACCCCCATGCAGTGGGATGCCAGTGCAAATGCCGGCTTTACCAGCGGCCAACCCTGGATCAAAGTCAATCCCAACTACCGGGAAATCAATGTGGAACAGGCGCTGCAAGATCCCGACTCCGTTTTCCACTATTACAAGCGCTTGATTCGCCTGCGCAAGGAAATGCCGGTTTTCGTATATGGTACCTATGACTTGCTGCTGCCTGAAGATGAACAAATCTATGCTTATACCAGAACCATGGGAGAAGAAAAACTGCTGGTGGTGCTGAACTTCTCCGCGGCTACCCCTCTTTTCACCATGCCGGCAGAACTGGAGCGGTTTAGCCAGCGGCAATTGCTGATTGTCAACTACCCGGTAAACGATGAGGAAAGCAGGGAATTCCGGCTCCGTCCGTATGAAGCCCGGGTCTATCGGTTCAGTAATGGCACAGACAGGAGGTAATGGCGATGGCCAAAGTCCGATTTGAACATATCTACAAGCGCTATGGCCAGCAAACCATTGTTAAGGATTTCAATCTCGAAATCAAGGATAAGGAATTTCTGGTGTTTGTCGGTCCTTCCGGTTGTGGTAAATCCACTACCCTGCGCATGGTGGCCGGTCTGGAAGAAATTTCCGAAGGCAATCTATATATTGACGACCGGCTGGTCAATCATTTGCCACCGAAAGAACGGGATGTGGCCATGGTATTTCAAAACTATGCCCTCTATCCCCATATGAATGTTTATGAGAACATGGCTTTTGGATTGAAATTGCGGAATGTACCCAAAGAGGAAATCGACCGCCGGGTGCGGGAAGCGGCACGCATTTTGCAGATCGAACATTTACTGGAACGGAAACCCAAAGCCCTGTCCGGGGGTCAGAGGCAGCGGGTAGCCATGGGGAGGGCTATTGTGCGGGAACCCAAAGTCTTCCTGATGGATGAGCCCCTTTCCAACCTGGATGCCAAACTGCGGGTGCAGATGCGGACGGAAATCATCAAACTGCACCGGCGGCTGGAGTCCACTATCATTTATGTTACCCATGACCAGACGGAAGCGATGACCATGGGTGACCGCATTGTGGTGATGAAGGATGGGGTGATCCAGCAGGTGGATACACCTTTAAATCTCTATCACCATCCCTGTAATAAATTTGTTGCCGGGTTTATCGGTTCTCCGGCCATGAATTTCCTGGAATGTACCGTTAAACTGGAAGGTGAGACGGTCTCCCTGAATTTCGGTAATTTCGAGCTGGCAGTGCCCCAGGGGAAAGGGGAAAAATTGCAGAAGTATATTAATCAGCGGATAATTTTCGGGATCCGGCCCGAGGACATTCACGATGAGGCGGTGGTGCTGGAAGCATATCCTCACAGCCAGGTGGAAGCGGTCATTGATGTGGTAGAACTGATGGGGGCTGAAACTTATCTCTATCTTTCTGCCGACACCCATAACTTTACCGCCCGCCTGGATGGCCGTTCCCAGTATCGGGCCGGGGAAAAAGTACGGCTGGCCATTGATATGAACAAAATGCATGCCTTTGATAAAGAAACCGAAGAAGCGATTTTGTAAAGCGGGGGACTGCTAATGATAGTTTGTATCGGCGAGGCTTTAATAGATTTTGTGCCCACAGTGTTAGGCCAGGCCCTGCGGGATGTGGAAACCTTCAGTAAAAAAGCCGGAGGAGCTCCCGCTAATGTAGCTGCCGGGATTGCCAAACTGGGGGGTAAAGCGGCCTTTATTGGCAAAGTGGGAGCTGATGAATTCGGCCGCTTCCTGGAGAAAACCCTGGCGGAATTGGGGGTTGATACCAGCGGAATGCTGTTTTCCGAGGAGGCCAACACCGGCCTGGCCTTTGTTTCTCTGCGGGCTGACGGGGAGCGGGATTTCCTCTTTTACCGCCGTCCCAGTGCCGATATGCTGCTTCGGCCCGAGGAAATCCGGCAGGACCTGCTAGCCCGGGCCCGGATTGTCCACTTTGGTTCTGTCACGTTGATTAGCGAGCCGGTTGCTTCTGCCACTCTGGCAGCGGTAAAACGGGCTAAAGAGCTGGGGGCGTTAGTTGCTTTTGATCCTAATCTCCGCCTCAACCTCTGGCCTTCAGCTGAAATGGCCCGGGAGCGGATCCTGGCAGTCCTGCCACTGGCTGACCTGGTCAAGGTCAGTGAAGAAGAACTGGAGTTTCTTGCTGGCCATGCGGGGGAGAACCGGGAGGCGGCCTGCCAGCAGCTGCTGGCTGCTGGCCCCCGTCTGGTGGTGGTAACCCTGGGAGCGAAAGGCGCCTTGCTCTGCAGCCGGGAGCAGGTACTGCAGCTGAATGGGTTTGAGGTGACAGCCATTGATACCACCGGGGCTGGAGATGCCTTCTGGGCGGCTTTTCTCACCCGGCTGGAGGAAATGCTGGTAACCGGACGTCAACTGTCCGGACTAACTGAAGGGGAGTGGCAGGAGGTCCTGACCTTTGCCAACCGGGTAGGGGCGCTGACCACTACCCGGCCGGGGGCAATTGCTGCTATACCCACCCGGGCGGAGGTGGAGGCAGAACTGGCAGCAGCTCCTGTAACCAGTGCGGACTACATTCGTCAGGTGACTGTTGAACTGCCGGAAGGGCTGCTGGGAAGAAGCGCTGCTCTATTTGTCCAAACAGCCGGAAAATATGAGGCGTTATTGAAAATAGGCTACCAGAATAAACTGGTGGATGCCAAAAGTATTCTCGGGGTGATGGTGCTGGGGGTGCGACCAGGGGAAAAGGTAACTTTGTATGCCGACGGCCCGGAAGCAGCCGAAGCCCTGGAAACACTGACTTCTTTCTTACAAGGCAAGACAGGGAGCGAAAGTTGAGATGAAACAACAGACAGCAACACCAATTTACCCCCTCGATGAATGGAAGATCATTGAAGAGAGATTCCGACCTGAAGATAATCTGCGCAATGAATCCATCTTCGCCACCGGCAATGGCTATATCGGGATGCGGGGAAATTTTGAAGAAGGCTATGAGGGCCCGGAAGGGACCTCGGTGAATGGCACCTATCTGAATGGTTTTTTTGATTCAGAGCCCATTATTTACGGGGAAGAAGCTTATGGCTATGCCAGAAACCGGCAAACCATGCTGAATGTAACCGATGGCAAAATCATGCAGGTATTGGTGGATGACCAGCCTTTCAGTCTCTTTCGTGGGCGCATTCTGGCTTACCGGCGGGAACTGGATTTAAAGACCGGTTTGCTTACCCGTGAGGTGACCTGGGAGGCCCCTGCAGGCCAGCAGGTACGCTTGCGCTTTCAACGTCTGGTATCATTACAACGTAAACACCTGGCGGCTCTGACCTGTGAAGTGGAAGCTCTCAACTTTAATGGGGAAATTACCTTTATCTCCGCTCTGAATGGAGAGGTGCGCAACCAGGTCAGCAAGGGGGACCCCCGCACCGGTTCCGGTTTTCAGGGCCAGGTCCTTTTGACGGAAGGGAAAGTGGCTGAGGGTGACTTTGCCGCCCTCCGTCAACGAACCAAAACTACCGCCTTTGCCCTGGTCTGTGCTATGGAAAATGCGATAGTGGCCAGCCGGGAAGGAAAGCGGGAAAAGGTTGAAGCAGAACAACTGGTGGGCTTTCGCTATACCCTGCCGGTGAAGCAGGGGGAAAAAGTGAGACTGGAGAAATATTTGGCCTATTATACCTCCCGGGATTATCCGGAAGGGGAATTGCTGACTCGCGCTCAGGCAACTGTAGAGGAAGCCAGGAACCTCGGCTTTACGGCCCTGGCAGAGGAGCAACGCCAGTATCTGGCTGCTTTTTGGCAAGTAGCAGATATTGAAATTAAAGGGGATGCCGCCCTGCAGCAGGGACTGCGTTTCAATGCCTTCCAGCTGCTGCAATCCGCTGGCCGGGATGGCAGGACCAATATCGGAGCCAAAGGTCTGACTGGTGAAGGCTACGAAGGCCACTATTTCTGGGATACGGAAATCTATATTCTGCCCTTTTTCCTCTATACCAGTCCGGAAATTGCCCGGTCGCTGCTGGCCTATCGCTATCACATTCTGAACAAGGCCAGGGAGCGGGCCCGGCAAATGTCCCAGCGGGGGGCCCTCTTCCCCTGGCGGACCATTGATGGGGAAGAGACTTCCGCTTACTATCCGGCCGGTACTGCCCAGTATCATATCAATGCTGCCGTCATCTATGCCCTGAAAAAATATCTGCAGGCCACCGGGGATCTGGAGTTTTTCCTGCAGGCCGGGGCGGAAATGCTGTTTGAAACCGCCCGGTTCTGGGTGAACCTGGGAGATTATATCCCCAGAAAAGGCAACCGCTTCTGTATCAACGGGGTAACCGGCCCGGATGAGTATACAGCCATTGTCAATAACAACGCCTATACCAACCTGATGGCCAAAGACCATCTGGAGTTCGCTGCCCGCATGGCGAACTGGCTGCAGAGGGAATATCCGGAGCAGTACCAGGTCCTGGCGGTCAAAATCGGGCTTCAGCCTGAGGAAGTGGCGGAATGGCAGCGAGCAGCCGGGCTTATGTACCTTCCCTATGATGAAGAACTGGGCATTCTGGCCCAGGATGATTCCTTCCTGGACAAGGCGGTCTGGGATTTTGCCGGCACTCCGGCTGATAAATACCCCTTGTTGCTCCACTATCACCCCCTAGTGATTTATCGCCATCAGGTGCTGAAGCAGGCAGATGTGGTACTGGCCCTCTTCCTGCAGGGCAACCGTTTCTCCCTGGCGGAGAAAAAGCGCAACTATGATTATTACGAGCCCCTGACCACCCATGATTCATCTCTCTCGCCCTGTATTTACAGCATCATGGCGGCTGAGATCGGGTACAAGGACAAGGCTTATCATTATTTTATGCAGACCGCCCGCCTGGATCTGGATGATTACCATGGCAATGTCAAGGATGGTCTGCATATGGCGGCCATGGCCGGGGCCCGCCTGGCCCTGGTCTGCGGTTTTGGCGGCATGCGGGAATATGACGGCAAGCTTTACTTTAATCCCATTATACCGGAGAAATGGGAGGGCTATAGCTTCAAAGTCCGGTTCCAGCACCGCCTGTTGCAGGTGCAGGTGACAGCCGAAGAGGCAGTCTATACTTTACTGACAGGAGAACCCCTGACCATCTACCATCGACAGCAGGAGCTGCAGCTGCTCGCTGGTCGGCCGGTGGCGGTCAGTATCAAGCCCCGCCTGGAGGCGGTGATTTTTGACCTGGATGGGGTAATCACTGATACCGCCGAATACCACTACCTGGCCTGGAAGCGGCTGGCCGAGGAGCTGGGGCTGGCCTTTGACCGGGCCCTGAATGAACAGCTGAAAGGGATTGGCCGCAAGGAATCCCTGGAGATTATCCTGCAGGCCAATGGCAAAACCGCGGCGGAAGCGGAAAAGGAAGAGTGGATCGCCAGGAAAAACCGGTATTATCTGGAGCTGCTAGAGCAGCTAACGCCGGCGGCGGTGGCACCAGGGGTGCTGGCCCTGCTGCAGGAGTTGAAGGCTCATGGGATCAAGACCGCTCTGGCTTCAGCCAGCAAAAATGCGCCGCTGGTGCTGGAGAAACTGCAACTGACCCGATATTTTGATGTAATTGTAGATGCGGGCGCAGTAAAAAAAGGCAAACCCGATCCGGAGATTTTCCTGACCGCTGCCGAACAGCTGCAGGTGCATGGGGGAAACTGTCTGGGAATCGAGGATGCTGCAGCCGGGATTGCTGCTATCAAGGCTGCCGGGATGGTAGCGGTCGGTGTAGGCGATAAGGCAACTCTCCCGGCAGCGGATCTGGTAGTCAAAACAATGAATGAACTGAATTTGTCTAAACTGCAAGCATGCTTTACAGGTGTCCGTTAAGGCACCTGTTTTTCTTTTGCTTTATGTTTAAGAGATATAAAAAAAGGGAAAAATCAAGGATAAGGAGGTGGTTTTTATGAGCTGGTGGAGAAAAATTATCGACTGGCCCTGGTGGCCGGATGCTCTGGAAAGGCAAAAGAACTGGCGGCGGCGCTGGCTGCTGGGCTGGAGTATCTGGGGGATAGCTATTACTGGCTTGGTCCTGGCGGGTACATATGCCTGGTGGTTTAACCGGACTTATCAGGATCATGTAACTGTGACCCGGGCGGTACAGGATGACCTGAGCAGCACTGCCACATGGGTTAAACCGGCGACGGTGCTGGCCCGGCAAACCGGAGAGGAAACGCAAGCTAAGCGGGCGGTAGAGCCTGCCCGGTCCCGGGAGGAAAAAAAGAAAAAAATTTCCCGCTCCCAGGTATACACCCGGACACAGGTGGGGAATAATATAGTAGGGAAGGAACTCCCCTCTCCCAGATTTCCGCTGGCAGGTGGACAACTTATTTTCGGCTATGGCCAGATTTACTGGCCGGTTTTCGGGGACTACCGTTTCCACCACGGGATGGATATCCGCCCGGCGGAAAACAATAACCTGGTGCGGGCGGTGTGGCCCGGTCAGGTCAAGACCATTCGCGATGGCAGTGAAGGACCGGAACTGGTCCTGAGCCATGCCCAGGGTTGGGAAACGGTATATGGCAACCTGCAGGGCATCAAGGTGCGAATGGGTCAGCGGGTGGAAGGCGGCCAGGTCTTAGGCCTGGTAGCACCGGGTGAGTTGCTCCATTTTGCTGCCAGCCAGCGGGGAGAAGCGGTGAATCCTGCGGTTATCTTCCCTTAACAAGCTACCCTCATTCTTTTCATATCCCCTATCCCCTTTCTTGGCAACCGTTCTGGTTGCCTTTTTTTTATTCTTCCTTTGATGAAACGTTCTTCGAATATTGAACATAATCTGTAACAATAGGCGCTCCAAGAGCCCGGTTAGTTTCGCTTGAAAGGAGTCATAAGCTATGGATGACAGGTTTGAATCACGATTTTTTCGTCAATCAGATCCCAAAATGAAAGAATTCATCTTTACTCTCCCCCCAGCATGGTGGAGCCGTTGTTATGAATACCCCTGGGCCAGTAAGTTTGTTGAATCCAGTGATACGGTACTTGATGCTGGCTGCGGTATTAGTCATCCCTTTAAATTCTTTCTTTCCGATACATGTCGCGAAGTGCATGCCTGTGACATTGACGAACGCATTTTGTCATCCACCGCTATCCTCCAGGAGATTGAAGCGGACTTTGGTCAAGAAGAGGTCACTAAATTTCCCTTACGTTACTTTGATAACATCCACTTTGCTAAAGCGGATCTGGCTAAACTTCCTTATGAAAAGGGAAAATTTGATAAGATATTCTGCATTTCCGTCCTGGAGCACTTAAATACGAAGGTGATGCAGTCTATTCTAAAAGAATTTAAAAGGACCCTTAAAGATACAGGCTTAATTATTTTGACTTTCGACTACCCAACGATTAATTTAGATACTTTCATAAACATAATCACTGAAGTTGGCTTAAAATTTAATGGATCTGTTTCACTTACACTGCCAGATGACGCAGTCTTTAGTGATCTATATGGCCGACTCTATTGCTATCGTGCGGTTTTAAGAAAAGGTTAGCACTTTGAGACGCTATCAGCCTGGCTTTTTGCTATATTACCCGACAAGTGGCTTCTTTTCTCATTCCCTGCAGCATATATATCTATTAGCAATCGGCTGTAGGGGGGTTGAGGACGGGATGCAAGAATACATCAGGAAACGGGTCCTGGATATCAGCAATTATATTCTGGAGTCGGGGGCAACGGTGCGGCAGGCAGCCCAGGTCTTCGGCGTCAGCAAATCCACCGTGCATAAGGATATAACCGAGCGGTTACCGACCATTAATAAACGCCTGGCAGCCCAGGTCAAAAAAATCCTGGAAAACAACAAGGCAGAACGTCATATTCGGGGCGGCGAGGCAACCAGAAAAAAATATCAGGAAAATGCTGAATAACAGTAAGAAAAAGAGGATTTTCCCCTTTTTAGTAGAAATAAATTATATTTAGACGAAACTGGGCGTAATAGAATATTTGAAAGGGGAAAAGAAGAGAATGTTCGGCTTCGGCATGGATATCGGTGTGGATCTGGGCACTGCCAGTGTGCTGGTATATATAAGGGGGAAAGGGATTGTTTTGCACGAACCCTCTGTGGTCGCCATCAACAAGGATACCGGCAAAGTGATTGCTGTCGGGGAGGAAGCCCGGCGTATGATCGGGCGGACCCCGGGCAATATTGTGGCTATTCGCCCTTTGCGGGACGGTGTTATCGCCGATTATGACGTAACGGAAAAAATGCTGCGCTATTTTATCAACAAAGCCGTCGGCCGCAAATTTATTTTGCCTTTTTTCCGGCCCCGCATTATGGTGTGCATTCCCTCCGGTGTAACGGGGGTAGAGGAACGGGCAGTCAGACAGGCCGCCATTCAGGCCGGGGCCAGGCAGGCGGCGCTGATTGAGGAACCCCTGGCAGCAGCCCTGGGGGCAGGGATTGAGATTTCCGAACCCAGTGGCTCCATGGTGGTGGACATCGGCGGGGGTACCACCGATATTGCCGTTCTTTCCCTGGGAGGCATAGTGGTGAGCAAATCCCTGCGGGTCGGCGGAGACAAGTTTGATGAAGCTATTATGCGCTATATTCGGCGGGAATTCAACCTGATGATCGGAGAGCGGACGGCAGAAGAGCTGAAAATCCAGATCGGCACTGCCTATCCGGCCGCCAAACGGGATAACAGCGTTTACGAGATTCGCGGTCGGGACCTGGTTTCCGGTTTGCCCAAGAATGTGCAGGTAACCAGCCAGCATACCTATGAAGCACTGCAGGAAGCGGTGGAACAGGTAGTAAGCTCGGTCAAGGAAGTGCTGGAAAAAACCCCGCCGGAACTGGCGGCAGATATAATGAACAAGGGAATTGTCATGACGGGGGGAGGTTCTCTCCTGCATGGCCTCAGTACCCTGATCAGCAAGGAGACAGGCCTGCCGGTTTATATTGCCGATGATCCTCTCTCCTGTGTAGCCCTTGGAACAGGGAAAGCCCTGGTTAACTACGATGTAGCAGCCAAAAACAACCGGTCCTATCGGAAAGTGCTGTAAGCGGTGGTGATGGAGAGTGAAGCGGCAGCGCTGGCTAAGTTTGATATTGTTGCTGCTGGTCTGGCTGGGGACAGGCTCAGCGTTAAGTCAGGGGGCAGAGGTGGCCCTGGTGGTGGAAAGCCCACTGGAGGGAGCAAGGGTAACCACTGGTCAGATTGATGTCAGGGGCTATCTCAGAGGCAGTACAGAGCTGACAGTTAACGGCAATACCGTTAGTGTAGGCAGTGACGGCTCCTGGACCACCCAGATCCAGTTGACCCCGGGTGCCAACCGGATCGAGCTGGTGGCACGAATATCAGGTCAGACGCTCAAAAAGTATCTCAACCTGTTTTACGCCGATGGCTTGCCGGTGATTACCATCAACCAGCCGGCAGATCAGGGGCTGGTGCGCGCCTCATCTCTCAACTTGACGGGAGAAGTGGCGGAAGGAGTGCTGGCAGCGGTCTATCTCAATGGCAGCCAGCAGTCGGTGACCACCGGAGTTAATACCTTCAATCTGACTCTGTCCGGCTTGAAACCGGGCGCAAATAACATTAAGGTTTCAGCAGTGGACTCCGAAGGGGATAGCCGGGAAAAAAACCTGACCGTCTGGTATGATGACAGTCCGGCACTGGAGGTAACTGAACCCGGTCCGGGACAACAAATTAATGGTAATACTGTGGTGGTCAAGGGGAAGGCCTGGAATGTGGACAAGCTGCTAATCAATGACCAGCAGGTATCTGTCAGTGGTAATAGTTTCAGCTACACCCTGGCGGTCAATGATAAGACCGATAAAATCACTCTGGTGGGCAGCAAAGGCACCCGGTCGGTTACAGTTGAGATTCAGGTCAAGTATGCAGGCAAGCCGGAGCTGGTTATTGACAGTCCTGGTTCGGGCAGCAAGGTCTATAGCAATGTTATCAGCATCAGTGGGCATCTGCTCGGCCTGGCTGATTATAGCGGACTGGAGGCTATGGTCAACAAAAATAAATATTCTTTCAATACCAGAGGGTACTTTACTGCAGACAATATTCTGTTGAAGCCTGGCAAAAATACTGTTAAAGTTGAAGTAAAGATGGCAAATTTAACTTTAAGTAAGAGTATAGATATTTACTATATTGAACAACCGCAAACAGGGGCCAGTATCCGCCTGCAGCCTGCTATCAGCGGCGGCAACTTCAAACTCTGGGGCGGAATGGTTCAATTGACGGTACCGCCCGGGGTATTCAGCGGCAATGAATACCTGCGGGTCAGGAGCGAAAATCCCCGGGACTATACTATTTCCGGAGGTGGTCGGGTTTTTGCCGGACCGGTGCTGAGTATCGAAGGACTGGGGGAACAGGGGGTAACCCTGACGGTTAAAACCGCGCCAGGCCTCAGTTCGGAGCAGGGCCGGCGCCTGGACCTCTATCGCTATGATGGCGATGGGAACTGGGAGCCGCTGGCAGGTACGGCAGATAGTCGAAAAGGGATGGTAACCGCCTGGTTACCAGGAGATGGGGTCTATGCAGTGCTGGCTGATGTCAGGGTTTATGCCGATGTGGAAAAACACTGGGCCCAGGAGGAGATCGAAACTCTGCTGGCTCGCGGTATCATGGTGGCCGATACCAGTACGGCCTTTCGCCCTGACCGGGCTTTGTCCAGGGGGGAGCTGGCGGTAATTCTGGCCAAAGCATTGGGATTACAGCTGCTGAATGGAAATTATCTCTATTTTAATGATGTTTCTACTGCAGATGCGCGTTATCCATACATTCAGACGGTAATTCGGGCAGGTTACATGAAAGGAACAGGCAGTGGCCGGTTCAATCCGAACGGGGTTTTGACCAGGGCTGAGTTTATGACCATCCTCAGCCGGGCTGCAAACTGGACTGCTGCCAGGGATGGTGGCACCAGCTCCGGGTTCAGGGATTGGGCCCAGGTGCCCTGGTGGGCTAAAAATGCTATAACTGTAGCTCTGCAAAAGGGCTATATCAATGGGGTGAAACCGGGAGTGTTAGCACCCCGGGCGGCCATTACCAAGGCCCAGGCTGCCAGGTTGCTGGTCAAGATGATGACGGAATTGAAGCGGATTTAAGCGGGGGAGGGATCGGTTTGATCAGAGGATTATATACAGCAGCGTCCGGGATGGTGGCCCAGCAAAAACGCATGGACACCATCGCCAATAACATGGCCAATGTCAATACAGCCGGTTTCAAGCGAGATGAGACTGTCGTTGAAGCTTTTCCCCAGTTGCTGCTGAGCCGGCTCAATGACCCGGGAATCCCGGGGGCGGATAAAGGGGATGTACGGCCGCTGGTCGGCGGACTGGGCACGGGTGCCCGTTTGCAGGCAGTGCTGCCTATCTTTACCCAGGGACCCTTGCGCCAGACGGAGGCACCGCTGGATGTGGCCATTGCCGGGGATGGCTTTTTCGTGGTTCAGACTCCTGCCGGAGAGGCCTACACCCGCAATGGCGCTTTCCAGCTGGATGAACAGGGGTACCTGGTCACCTCTGCCGGTTACCGGGTGCTGGGGCAGAATGGCCCGATCCGGGTTCAGCCCGGCAGCAAGGTGGTTATTGATGAACAGGGACAGGTAACAGCTAATGGTCAGCCGGTAGGAAAGCTGCGGGTGGTGACTTTTGCCAATCCCCAGGCCCTGCAGAAACTGGGGGACTCCCTCTTCCAGGGGACAGGAGCAACCCCGCTGGCGGAACCGGTGCTGCGTCCCGGTTTTCTGGAACAGTCCAATGTCAATCCGGTACTGGAAATGGTGAATATGCTGACGGCTATGCGGACCTATGAAGCCGGGCAAAAAACCATTCAGGCGGAAGACCAGCTTCTGGAGAAAGCTGTTAATGAAGTAGGCAGGGTATAAGGAGGGAGTCGGAATGATACGGACTTTATGGACAGCGGCCAGCGGTATGACGGCCCAGCAGGCCAATATTGACAATATCGCCAACAACCTGGCAAACGTCAATACTACCGGTTACAAAAAGACTTCAGTGGAGTTTCAGGATCTGCTTTATGCCAATCTGCGGGAAAACGGCCGGGTGCTGGCTGATGGGACCACTTCCCCGATCAATTTCCAGCTGGGTCTGGGGGTAAGGGTGGCCGGGATCAGGACAGAGTTCAGCAAGGGCAATCTGCAGGCTACCAACAATCCCTTTGACCTGGCACTAACCGATGACACCTTTTTTGAAATCCGTCTGCCCAACGGCCAGGTCGCCTATACCAGGGATGGCTCCTTCAAAGTTAACAGTGAAGGGCGGATTGTCACAGTAGATGGCTATCAGCTGTCCTTGCAGAACAAGACGGCCGATGAGGTGCTGATCAGCGATCCGGAAGCGGTATCCATTGCGGAAAATGGCAGTATCGTGATGCCCAAGCGAACTTCTGTTCCTGCAGATATCTATATTCTCAAGGATGTTAAGACTCTGGTTGATGACGGTACTGGTTTCTTCAAGGGCAATTTTGAACTGTGGCAGCCTTCGGACACTCAGCCAACCCCGCCCAAAGACCGCTATTTCAAAGTGGAAATGCCCGATGGCAGTGAAGCCTATGTGCGGGCCGGCAGTTTCAAGGTGGACAGTGCAGGTAACATTGTAACTTCTCTCCAGGTCGCTGATGGCAATGGGGGCTTTAAACCCGCCAGGCTGGTCAGTTCCTCCCTGCCGGAAGTGGACAAGGGGGTAGTTCAGGTGGATGTAGGGGATGATGGCAAATTCGTTCTGACCCAGGAAGTGGGCCTGATTCGCCGGGTGCGTTTCACCAACCCGCAGGGTCTGGAGAAGAGGGGCCAGAACCTGTATTTCCCCACCGCTGCCTCTGGTCCGGCGGAAACCGTGTCTGAAGACCAGGCAGGGGTGATGAGTGGCTTTATTGAGACTTCCAATGTCCAGGTGGCTGAGGAAATGGTGAAGATGATTATGGCCCAGCGGGCTTATGAGCTGAATTCCAAGGCGATCCAGACCGCTGATGATATGATGCAGGTCGCCAACCAGCTCAAGCGTTAAGGGAGGGATAGCCGGTGACAGTTAATGGTATCGGTGGGCCCTCTCCGCTGAAGCTGGCCCGGGAAGCGGTCAAGAGCACCGTTCCGGGTGAAGGGCAGGAATTTGCCCGGGTGCTGGAACAGGCGGCTAAAAGCGCCGATGATAAGAAGCTGAAAGAGGCCTGCCAGCAGATGGAGGCTCTCTTTTTACACCAGCTCCTGCAGAGGATGCGGGCTACTGTTCCCAAAGGAGGACTGTTCCCGGAAGATAACGGAGAAGAGATCTTTCGGGATATGCTGGATGGGGAACTGGCGGTGCAGATGAGCAAGGCCGGTGGGATTGGTCTGGCAGAAATGTTGTATCAACAGTTGAAACCGCATAAATAGCTATTCTGCGGGAATAAAAATTGTTCCAGCTGGTTAACCTGTGTTCTGGTGATTTAAATGCAGATTAGCAGAAGAATCTGGATAGTGGTGGTGCTGGTCGTTATTCTGAACATTTCTGGTGCTGCAACCGGCTGGAGCAGTGAACAAACTATGAATGAACCAGTGGCTATTTTCTGGCATAATGGCCGAGAACTAAAAGCTCTTACTATTCTGGTCATGAGAGCTGATGGCAGCAAAGCGGTGATCGGAACCGTCCCTGTCTTCGCCTATTATGCCAGTCACCGCGGAGGGCCGGGCAGCCGGGGGCTACCGCAAACGGTGGGAGAGATGTTTGCTGCTCAAGGCCGGGCTGCGGTACTAACAGCGGTAAGTACCTATCTGGGCCTACCGCTCAGCAAGTATGTAGCGATTGAGCAGAAAGCTTTTGCCAGCATGTCTGAACTGGTTGGACCCACCACCATCAATGGAAAAGAGATTACCATGGCAACGGCCTTTGAGCAAACCCGGCTGGGGATCAGACATGATGATCAGCAAGTGGTGAGAGCTTTTAGTGCCAAGCTCCGCCAACCGGAGGAATGGTGGAAACTGCCCCGGCTGGCCTATTTACTGATCGGGGCTGTAGATACCAATCTGACCATGCAGGAGCTCTGGCAATATTATTCCCTTTACCGGCAAATCGGACCGGAACGAACTTACAAGGAAGCCGTTCAGGGTAAGGATTTTTATATTGATGGTGTAAAATACCGGGCCATTTCTCCCCGGGAATGGCAGGAATTCTTCCCCCGCCTGTTGAAATAACAGGTAAAGGGGGTTTTTGTTTTGCGGAAAAACAGGATTCTAGCACTCTCTTTTCTACTGATCATGGCTGGATTGGGATTAAGCAAGAGCGGCTGGGCCAGGCCCGGGGATGCGGCTGACCCACTGGTAACCAAAAGCTATGTAATGAAGGTGCTTTCAGAAAACTTCAATCCTATGGCGCAGACTCTGGCGTCTGTAGATAGCAAACTGGATGATTTATTACAGCGTACTGCCAGTGCCCAAAAACAACTGGTGCCCTTTAGTGATGTTTATCAGGCGGAGTACAGCCCGGCTATTGCCCGGATATACCATCTTGGTCTGATCAAAGGTTATCCGGATGGTACTTTCAGGCCCAATGGCCCGATTAGCCGGAGTGAAATGGCTACCCTGCTGGTCAGGGCGAAAAAATTAACGTTAACTACCCGGAAAATCTATTTTAAAGATGTGTATTCCGGTTACTGGGCTTATCAGTATATCGCCACTGCCAAACTATCCGGACTGGTTACCGGTTATCCTGACAATACCTTCAGGCCAACCAGGCAGGTGACCAGAGGGGAAGCGGCTGCGCTCATCTATCGGGCCTATGCCAAATCACTGATAGCAGTGCAATCGGCGCCTAAATACAGCGATATGACCAAACACTGGGCCCGGCCTTATGTGGATTATCTGACTAAAGCAGGGGTGATTCCGGTGGAAGCGGGCGGCAAATTCAATCCCGATGCCCCGGCCACCCGTTTATGGGTGGTGGAGGCCCTGGCAAAACTACAGTAGAGAGGAGCAAAGCCCAATGAAAAAGAGAATGGCCCTGATAATTGCCCTGGCAATACTCGGAACAAATACGGCTGTAGCCTGGGCCCGGCCGGGGGATGCCAGTGACCCGCTGGTAACCAGGAGCTATGTTGACAAACAGGTGGCTGAAGGGCTAACGCCTCTGGCTGACCAGATGGACGCACTGCAACAGCATCTGGACCAGTTGCTGGTAAGAAGCACAGCCTTACAGCAACAGCTGGCCGAACTGTTGCTGAACTTCAAAGATATAGC
Organism: Carboxydocella sp. ULO1; assembly: GCF_002049255.1. Lineage (NCBI taxonomy): Bacteria > Bacillati > Bacillota > Clostridia > Eubacteriales > Clostridiales Family XVI. Incertae Sedis > Carboxydocella > Carboxydocella sp. ULO1. Next base: position 55,384 of record NZ_BDLQ01000081.1, read on the forward strand.
TGCCATACCGGAAAAAGTGGCCATAATCAAGGCAGTCAAGCTGGGCTGGATGCAGGGCAATGCCGATCGCACCTTTAGGCCCAAAGCGGCCCTGACCCGCAGGGATCTGGCCCTGTTCCTGGTCAGGGCCAAAGGAGTGCCCCTGAGCAAGGCTACAACAAAATACAAAGATGTGAAGGTTACTGATCCGCTGGCCAGGGTAATGGTAACCGCAGCGGAGAAAAAGCTGCTCCCGGCCCGCAGTCGCACCTATTATGGTGCCAACCAGGATGTTACCAGAGCCGAGCTGGCCTATTACCTGGCCAGCAATTTTCCGGAACTGATGCCCAGGGCGGGTACCAAAATGCCGTATGTAAAGGATAGCAACCGTCACTGGGCTAAAACTTCGGTCCAGAAGGTAGTGGTTAGCGGGCTGATGCCCCTGGACAAGCAGGGGAAGTTTTATCCCAACCGGCTGCTGACCAGGGCGGAAGCGGCGGCGATCATGGCAAAAGTGGCAGCCAAGAAAAATTTATAAAAAATTTTCCTCCGACCCCCAAAAAAAGACCCTTGCCTGACGTATTTATATAACGTCAGGACAGGGGTTCAGTTTTATGGTTGATGTAGCAGAAATTTAAATTAAAGCCATTGACTGGACTGCCGTTGCTGGCTATAATGGAAAATGTAGCCTAATGGCTACAGGGGGACTGAAAAGATTAAATAAAAAAAGAAGTGTAAAGGGGGATATGAAAAGAATGAGAATCAAGAAGTCTATGGCTACTTTTGTGGCCGCCACCATGCTGTTCGGTTCCACCGGCATGGCATTCGCTTCCGTGGATGACAGCATCAATCGTCTGAATGGCGTAGGTCTGGTTAAGGGTTATGCTGATGGCAGCTTCAAACCGGAACAGAATATCACCCGGGCTGAATATGCCGCTATTGCCGTACGGGCCCTGGGGCTGGAAGCGGCTGCTCAGTATGCAAAAGGACCTACCAAGTTCAAGGATGTACCTGCCAATCACTGGGCCTCTGGTTATATTAATGTAGCAGTTGACCAGGGGATCATTACCGGTTATCCCGATGGTAAATTCAGACCTGATGCGAATGTAACTGCTGCTGAAGCCATTGCCATGATGGTACGGGTGCTGGGTTATGAGCCTGTTCTGACTGGAACCTGGCCGACCAAGTATATCTCCAAGGCATCAGCTCTCGGTTTGTTGGACAATGTTTCCATTGACAACTTCAATGCTCCTGCTAAACGGGGAGATGTATTCGTTATCGCTGATGATGCATTGGATGTAAAACCGCTGGAACAAAAAGGTTATGGTGACACCAAGACTTACGAAGAATCCACCAAAACCCTGCTGGAACTGAAACTGAAAGTAACCGAGAAAAAAGACATGGCTGTGGGTGCTTCTGTAGTTCACGATGGTGTTGCTACAGACCAAATCAGCGTCAATGGTTCTGTCTATGATCTTGTAGGTACAGTAAATCCTTTTGACTTCTATGGTCTGAAAACAAAAGTCTGGTTTAACAAGGATAATGATGTAATTGCTGTTAAGGCTGATGAGGAAGAAATCTTTACTGATAAGATCAAGGACATTAATGGCAATAAGGTTGTATTCTATGGTAAGGGTGAAAAGGAACTTGCTTCTTCTGTAACCCTTTACGACAACTTTGCTGCAGGAACACAGGCAGTATTAGGAAACAATGTTAAAAAAGGTGATGTAGTAAAAGTTGTACTGGATGATAAAGGCAAGATTATTAAGTTTATTAAGTTTGCTTATCCCAACACTGACTACGTAAAAGAAATTGATGCTGCTAACAAGAAAATTACCTTCAAGCTGTCTGGTAACTCCATCTCCTTAAAGGATAAGGATGAAGACTATATCCAGATCTTCAAGAACGGTAAAAAGGCAACTCTGGCAGACATCAAGGTTGGCGATGTAGTATCTTATTACAAAGATAATAATGGTGATAAATATTTGATCGCAGCTACAGATGCTGTTGTAAGCGGTAAGCTGACCTCTGTTGCTGATGCAGCCGGCAGCAATGTAAAACTGGTTGTTGGCGATAAAACTGTATATACTAATGGAACCGCTAAATACACAACGAATAACGGCGATTCTTTCAGCGACGCTACAACTGCTAGCTTGAACGATGACCTGGTTGGCCAGAATGTTACAGTGAAACTGGGTCTGAATGGTGAGGCAGCCTATGTTATCAGTGACAAGGAAGCTACCAGCAAGACATTTGATGTTCTGGTCAGAAACATTACCAAAGAAACTACTTATAGTGGAAACACCAATTCCACCAAGACCTATATCAAGGTAACCAAGTTTGATGGTACCATGCTGGTATATGAAGTTGATAACGATGACTACAGCACTGTTGGCGATATGACCTATGGATACGTAGGTCTAGATATTAATAAAGATACCAGTGCTGATATCAATCCTAAAGACTTTGTCAAAATCACATTGAATGATTCTGGAAAGGTTTCGAAAGTCACTGCATTAGCTACCGATACAATTAAAACTCCTTCCTCAGTAGACAAAGATACAAATGTAATTTATGTAAATAGTACACCTTATATCGTCACTAGTGATACCAAAGTAATCAAGTCCAAGAAATTAGGTGGTGGCTCTAATCCAGCTTATCTTGACGAAACTGAATATGTAACATGGGATAATGCTGAAGATTATGTAGCACAGAATCTAGCTAAAACTAAAATAGTTATTGATGGTTCCAAAGTTAAGTATGTCTTCCTAGATTCCACTACTGCCGTTGCTTCCGACTATAAGTGGGGTGTTGTTGTTGGTAGCAAGTTCGGTATCGGTGGTGGCGATTATGCAGTAAAAGTTAATGTAGATGGTACAGAAAAGCAATACACATTAGATGGTGTTGATATTAGCAGCTCCAATGCAGTAGTTGCGTTTAAGTTAAATGCTGACGGTACTAAGATAAATAATATTACTGTCCTCACAGATGTATATAATGGGGTAGAAACAGTAGATAAAGTTGAAACCGTAGGCGACAAGGTAATTATCACCATGACTAACGGGAACCAGCGGATTGGCATTGCTTCCAAGGTTAAATACTTTGATAAATCTGGAGGTAAGAACATTACTCCGATTACTGGAGTCTCCAGCGGTGATAAAGTGCGGGTCTATGAATTCCTGGACAAAGATGGGAAATATCAGTCACCGACTGATGGCATGATTGACTTTGTAGTGAAAGAATAACAACAAGGGGCTAAGCCCCTTGTTTTTTTGTGCGCCCGGCATGGGCGTTGTCTATAGGGTGAAAGTCCCGAACGGTGAAAGTAGCAGTAGCCGTAGCTTAAGACAAGGGTGACCACCGTGATGAAGGGCCGAACACGAAGTAAGGGCTTGGCTTGGTACGTTCGAGAGATACTCAAAGACAGCAGAAAACCCCATATGGGGCCTGCCATGGGGAGGAAGCGGTGAATCCGCAGGGGACCTATAGAGGGCCGAGTGTAACTCCGGCACAACCCGGGAACACATCCCGCGAAAGTGATGGTAACGGTCAGAAGGAGAAGGTTGTGGTCAGACAGAACATGCTGGCAACTCTAAGACGGGTAGAGGTGAACAAAGGTGCTCCAGGAATTGACCAGGTCACGATAAAAGACCTCAGGGACTATGTACGGGAGCACTGGGACAGAATTAGGGAAGAACTTCTCACGGGACCCTATAAACCGCTTCAGTTACGGGTTCAGACCCGGACGCAGGGGACATGATGCGGTCAGACAGGCAAGGAAGTACGCAGAGGAAGGATACACCTGGGTGGTAGACATGGAACTGGAGAAATTCTTCGACCGGGTAAACTATGACATCTTGATGGCCCGTGTTGTCCGCAAAGTCAAAGGCAAGCGGGTACTAAAACTTATCCGCCGCTATCTTCAGGCCGGTGTAATGGTCAACGGGGTAGTATAGACACCGATGAAGGTACTCCACAAGGAGCTTTGGCCAAAAGCCACGCTAGTGAGCGTTAAGGAAAAGACGAGGCTAGACCTCTGATAACGTGTCGAAAGCGTAGGGACGTCATCAAAACCAGGGGGTAGTAGTTAGCTTGGGATAAGGCTGGAAGAAATCTGTTTACTGACCAGATGATGACCGGCATGAAGTTGGCGTGAAATTAGTACAGGCTTCTGTGAGGAACGTGGGAACCTGCACTTCGATGCCAAGAGAAAACTCCAAGCGGAGGACCAGTAAGGACGAAAGTATCGACGCGAAGCGCAGGGGCGGAACAATCCGCAGTAGTGATGAAGCTCCCGTAATGGGTGTGAAGCGAAGGGATTGTATTATCCGGTTTTGAACAGCGGTCAACCGCAAGGGAGGAACCAATGAGCAAAACAAAGCCTTATGAAATCTCCAAGTTAATTGTACTGGAGGCATTCCAGAGAGTAAAAGCTAACAAGGGCGCTGCTGGAATTGATTATGAAAGTCTGGAAGCGTTTGAGGCAGATTTGAAGAACAACCTCTATAAGATTTGGAACAGAATGTCTTCCGGCAGCTATTTCCCTCCACCGGTTAAAGCAGTGAAAATTCCGAAGAAAAGTGGGGGTACTCGCATACTTGGCGTGCCCACACAGTGGCCGATCGGATGGCGCAGATGGTGGCGATAATTTACTTCGAGCCATAAGTTGAACCCTACTTTGACGCGGCCTCCTATGGATACCAACCGGGGAAATCGGCTGCTGATGCCCTAGCTGTCACACGGCAGCGGTGCTGGAGGTACGACTGGGTACTGGATTTTGACATCAGGGGGCTGTTTGACAATATCGACCGCGAATTGCTGATGAAGGCAATCCGCAGGCACACCGACAATCTGTGGGTCGTCCTCTATATTCAGAGATGGCTCAAGGCACCGTTTCAAATGCCTGATGGCACGGTCAAAATTGCAGAAGGGAACCTAAATTTGTTTATCCACTGGCAAATGGGGATTCTTCCCGGGGCGGATAATGGGAGTCAGATGAGCTGAGAGGGTCACGTCCGGTTCTGAGAGGGCCTGGGTATAAGACTCCCCAGGGCTACTTACTGTAACTTCTATGTTCAAAGCAAGCGAACCGGAGAACGGGTTTTTGGGAATGCAAATCGTTCCTGGAGAAGAAGTTGATAACTTCTCGAAGCAAGGCCAAGAGGGTTTCGGACCGTTCAAGAGCATCAATGCCTCCTTGGAGGCTGGATAGGCTACTATGCGCTGGCAGAAACGCCAAGCATATTCCAGGAAATCGAGGGATGGCTAAGGCGAAGGCTACGGATGTGTGTCTGGAAACAATGGAAACGTGTCCGAACCCGATACCGTGAACTGCGAGCCTTGGGCTTGCCTGAGAGGGTTGTCCATAGGATGGCCAATGCCCGTAAAGGCTACTTGCGTATGTCGCAGCAATAAACAATGCCTTGAACAATACCTACTGGCAAAGTCAGGGCCTAAAGAGTTTAACTGAGCGTTATCATCGCATTCGTCAAGCTTGGTGAACCGCCGTATACCGAACGGTACGTACGGTGGTGTGAGAAGACGGGGATCAATCACCCCCTCCTACTCGATTACAGAAAAATGTAATCATTAGCAAACAATAGGATAATAAGAAGGACTTTCTGTTTTGATGTCGAATAACAAGATTTATAAACATATCTATCTTGGTTACATGCTGGCTTGCTTGCCTTGTGGAGGCGATAAAAAGACTCAATGAAAAGGTGAAAATAATGAAAGCAAAAGTTATAATAACCGGAGCGGCAGGAATGTTAGGGCAAGATCTGTGCTCTGTCCTGCAATCACAATGGGATGTATACGGATTGAGCCGGGAACAATTGGATATAGCCCAATATCTGCGGGTGGATGAGGTTTTGAAGAAAATTAAACCTGCAGTAGTTATAAATGCGGCAGCATACACCCAGGTTGATAATTGCGAAACGAATCAGGAAGAAGCATACCGGGTAAATGCTCTGGGTCCTCGTAATTTGTCAGTGGTATGTCAGCAAATAGGAGCTGCACTGGTTCAAATCAGTACTGATTATGTTTTCGATGGCAAGGGCACTCAACCGTATGATGAATACAGTCCGACTAATCCTCTTGGTGTTTATGGCAAATCCAAACTGGCAGGAGAAGAATTGGTAAAAACCCTGACCAATCGCTACTATATAGTACGCACCGCCTGGCTATATGGTAAAAATGGAAACAATTTCGTTAAAACTATTTTACGCCTGGCTGCTGAACGAGAATATCTTACAGTTGTTGACGACCAGACAGGGTGTCCTACTTATACAAAAGATTTAGCTGCTGCAATAGCAGAATTGCTTGAACAACCGGGCTCTTATGGAGTTTACCATTTTACCAACAGTGGTAGTTGCACCTGGTATGAATTTGCCAGAGAAATACTGAAAATTGCTGGGATAGAAAAAGACGTAAGACCCATCAAAAGTCATGAATTAAATCGACCGGCACCACGGCCGCATTATTCAGTTTTGGCAAATAACCTGGGGCCTTTAAATGGAGTAAAACCATTGAGAGAATGGCAGCAGGCTTTGAAAGAGTTTCTTAATGAAATCAAATTAATGGGGGATTGAAATGAAAGGTATAATTTTGGCAGGAGGTACTGGCTCTAGACTGTATCCGCTAACAAAGGTAACAAATAAGCATTTATTGCCGGTAGGCAATTATCCCATGCTGTATTATCCAATCAAACGTTTACAAGAGTGCGGGATTGAAGACATCATGATCATTACTGGCAAAGAACATGCCGGCAGTATTGTCAACCTGTTAGGCAGTGGTGCCGAAATGGGTTTGCGCTTTACTTACCGGATCCAGGATCAGGCGGGAGGAATAGCTCAGGCTCTTGGTCTCTGTGAGGAATTTGTCGGACACAATCAATGTATCGTGATTCTTGGTGACAATATTTTTGAAATGAATATTAGCAAGTATGCCGAAAACTTCCGGCGGCAAGGAAAGGGAGCCAAAATCCTGCTAAAAGAGGTGCCAGACCCTCATAGATTTGGTGTAGCAGAACTTAAGGACGGAAAAATCATCGGTATTGAAGAAAAACCCAAAAACCCCAAAAGCAATTATGCGGTAACAGGTATTTATATGTATGATCACCATGTTTTTGAGATCATCAAAACCCTTAAGCCTTCTGCCAGGGGAGAACTGGAGATTACCGATGTTAACAATGCTTATATCGCAAGTAATAGTCTGACTTATGATATTTTAGAGGGCTGGTGGACTGATGCCGGGACTTTTGAATCTTTTTATAGGGCTAATCAACTGGCAGCCACAATTGAATTAGATTTGTAAGTGGGGGTTAATATGGATACAATTGCCGGAGTAAAGGTAAAAAAACTGATTAAACATGTTGATGATCGTGGTTTTTTTATGGAAATTTTAAGGGACGATGACGAGCTTTTAACCAGGTTTGGACAAGCGTCCATGTCTTTAACCTATCCAGGTGTAATCAAGGCGTTTCATTATCATAAAAAACAAGATGATTTATGGTTTTTTCCTGTTGGCAATGCGCAAGTCGTATTATATGACCTGCGTCAGGATTCTCCTACCTACAAAATGACGAATGTCTTTTATATGGGAGAGCACAATCCCATCTTGCTAACAATACCCAAGGGAGTAGCTCATGGCTATCGGGTTTTGGGGAATGAACCTGCTGTCATAGTTTATTTTACTACGGAATCATATGACCGAAATAACCCGGATGAATTCCGGATTGCCTGGAATGACCCGGAAATAGGTTTTGATTGGACAACGAAAAACAGATAGGAGGATAATGGTGAATAAAAGAATTTTAGTTACCGGAGGAGCGGGTTTTATTGGTTCAAATTTTATAAGATATATGCTAAAAAAATACCCTGAAGTCCGGATAGTCAATCTAGATAAACTAACATACGCGGGTAATTTGGAAAACTTAAGAGATATAGAAGATAATCCGAATTATCGGTTTGTGAAAGGAGATATTGCAGACCCCATTGTAGTCAACCAGTTAGCAGCAGAGGTTGATTATATTGTTAATTTTGCTGCTGAATCCCATGTTGACCGCAGCATTGAGGATCCTTCAATTTTTATAAAGACAAATGTTATGGGTACCCAGGTGCTGTTGGATGCTGCTAAAAAACACGGGATAGAAAAATATTTGCAAATATCTACAGATGAGGTGTATGGATCCCTGGGACCGACCGGTTATTTTACTGAGGAAACACCCTTGGCGCCGAACAGCCCTTATTCGGCCAGTAAAGCTGCTGCTGACCTACTGGTTAGAGCGTACCATGAAACCTACGGTTTACCGGTACTGATAACCAGGTGCTCAAATAATTATGGACCCTATCAGTATCCAGAGAAACTTGTTCCTTTTTTCATTAAGAGGGCACTTGCAGATGAATATCTGCCGGTTTATGGCGATGGAATGAATATAAGAGATTGGTTACATGTGGAGGATCATTGCAGGGCGATTGATATGGTTTTGCAAAAGGGTAGAATAGGTGAAGTTTATAATATTGGCGGCAACAATGAAATGACGAATATTGAGATTACCAGGTTGATTCTCCGGGAATTAAACAAACCGGAAAGTTTGATTAAGTTTGTTCAGGATAGATTAGGGCATGACAGACGTTATGCTATTGATGCCAGCAAGATTAAAACAGAACTGGGCTGGCAGCCTGAGTATACTTTTGAGCAGGGAGTAAAGGAGACTATAAAGTGGTATCTGGAGAACAGGAAATGGTGGGAAAAAATTTAATCAAGGAAAAACGAATTAGATTTGGAGCGCATGTTAGCTTTATTTCCGAGATTCGTGAACTGTATGAATATAGAGGTCTTTTACTGAATTTAACGAAAAAAGAACTTAGCTTAAAATATAAAGGGTCAGTTTTAGGTTTTTTGTGGTCCTTTATGAATCCTTTGTTAATGATGACAATTTATTCAATCGTATTTACTACAATAATACGAATTGGGATTGAAGATTTTCCTATATTTTTCTTAGGCAATTTTTTACCATGGACTTTTTTTCAAATGTCAGTTTTGAACTGTGTATCTTCAATAGTTTATAACGCAAATCTTATTAAAAAGGTTTACTTTCCTAGAGAGGTAATACCTTTATCCATAACTATAGCAAATCTAATAAATATGTTATTAAGTTTTATTGTATTTTTATTATTCTTACTCTTTTTTGGAAAAAGCATAAACTATTCTGTGTTTTTTTTACCAATCGTAATCATTATACAATTCTTTTTTACAGCCGGTCTTGGAATGCTTCTAGCTGCACTTAACACGTTTTTTCGTGATATTGAACATTTGGCAAACGTAATATTTTTTGCCTGGTTTTATATAACACCAATTATTTTTCCTTTGTCAATGGTACCTAAAGATTATAAATTTATGTTTTTAATAAATCCTATGACGTTGATTATTACTAATTATACAGATATTTTATATTTTGGTAAATGGCCAAGTGTTAGTAATTTATTAACTTCGTTGTTTTTGGCAGGATTCGTTTTTCTAGCAGGGTACTATGTTTTTAATAAACTTAAATGGCTGTTTGCCGAGTATGTATAAAATAAATACTTAATGAGGCGATGATAGGTAATGTATGCAGTAAAGATAGTAGGTATTTCAAAGAAATTTAAGTTGTATCAACAGAGAACATATTCATTGAAAGAATTTTTGATACGAAGGAACAATCAATATGAAGAGTTTTGGGCGCTAAAAAATATCAATATTAATATTCCTAAAGGAAAGACTGTAGGATTAGTAGGTAAAAACGGATCTGGGAAAAGTACGTTACTTAAAATTATTGCTAGAATACTAAAACCAACTGAGGGGTTCATAGAAGTTAATGGAAAGGTTTCGGCTCTTTTGGAATTAGGTGCAGGTTTTCAAAGTGATTTTACGGGCAGAGAAAATATTTTTCTTAATGGCTCAATTTTAGGATTATCTAATAAAGAAATCACAAATAAAATGCAGGATATTATTGATTTTTCTGAACTGGAAGACTTTATAGATACTCCGGTTAGAAATTATTCATCTGGAATGTATATGCGGTTAGCTTTTGCTATTGCGGTAAATGTTGACCCAGATATTTTACTAGTAGATGAAGTTCTGGCTGTAGGTGATGAAGCTTTTCAAAAAAAGTGTTTAGAAAAAATTAATGAATATAAAGCTAAAGGTAAAACAATTATTATTGTCTCTCACTCTGCTGATTTAGTAGAAGCTTTTTGTGATTTAGCTGTTTTATTAAAGCAAGGACAAGTTGAAGACGTTGGAACTGCATCGGAAATAATAAAAAAATATCGCATGTTGGGATAAATGGGAGGTTTGGATGTGAACGATAATACCACTGTTTGGGATAATGTATTTGCTAGCTGGGATCCCAAATTGATACCGGTACCTTCTCCGTTAGCGTGTGAATTTATATATCTTTTTAAAAGTCTAGTTTCTGAAGGAGCTTGTCTTTTAGAGGTGGGCAGTGGAAGTGGAGAGATTTCAGCTGCTTTAGCACAAAACGGATATGAGTGTACTTTACTTGATGCTTCAGATGTCGCATTAAATTTAAGCAAACTTTTATTTGAAAATAATAATTGTAAAGGGAATTTTGTTAAAGGCGATTTATTTAATTTGCCTTTTCCTGATGAAAGTTTTGATATAGTTTGGAATAGTGGTGTGCTAGAACATTTTGATGACGTGGAAATAGTAGCTGCTCTTCGTGAAATGCGAAGGGTTAGTAGGAAGTTTGTAGTAGTTGCTGTGCCCAATGCATCATGTGTTTTTTATAGATTGGCTAAGTGGTATCTTGAGAGTCAAGATAAATGGGAATATGGAAAAGAAACTCCAAAATCCTCTTTAAAAAAGCTTTTTAGACAAGCAGGCTTCTCAAAGTCTATTATAGAAGGGTATTTAGGTTATGATTTGGGTATTAGCTGGATTAACAGGTTAGACCAAATTCCAGAAGGATTCGGGGAATTAATCAGGCATTGGTCTCAAGAGCTAAGAAATGATGAGGCATTAATATCAAGTCTTAGTTATTTATTAGTAACGATTGGACATAAGAACAATGATAGTTGGCTGTCTTTGGCAGGAGGGGACGTATTATTGCTTAAAAAGAAACTAGGCCTAGGTTTAAGTGAAAAAAGGACAAAGAAAATGGGAATAAATTCGTTAAATGAAAAAATCAAAGAACTCCAAGACACTTTAAATAACTTTATTTTGGAACGATTGTACATTGATTTGGAAAACGAAAGGAAACAAAATTTGGCGCTACAAAAGGAGTTAGGTGAACTCAGGGTGCAACTAACCAGTAGCCAGTATGATTTGTTTAAAAAAGAAAACGAAATTAAAGTTCTCGCAGAAGAACTTAATAAAGTAAAGGTACGTCTTGCTGAAATCATTGAAGAAAAAAATATTATTGAAACTAAATTAGAAACGGAAGTTGCCCATGTTACACAGGAAAAAAAGCTGTTGGAGGATACATTAAAATCAATCTATAATTCTCGTGCTTGGAAAGCTCTAACTCTATATCGCAAATGCAAATATGGATTATTAGAATTGTTTAAAAAAAAATCTGAGGTCGCTATAAAAAAAAATAATGAGCAGGTAAATGTAGGTTTAGAAGTACCGTTAGAAAATAATCCTTATCATATATGGAAGTATGATATCTTGTGTTTTCCAATTATAGACTGGGGTTTTCGCTATCAAAGACCACAGCAATTAATGACCCACTTTGCTGATAAGGGATATAGAATTTTTTACTTTACTACTACATTTAATCTAGCTAAAGAAAAAGATGAACCTAAATTAGAAATTAGAGAGATTAGGAATAATGTTTGGGAAGTCAAACTATCTCTTGTACGTAATCTTAATATTTATAAGGATAGCATTGACGATATAAATCTAAATATGCTTAAGAAATCAATCTTTGAGTTAAGAAAAAGATTTGGTATATTAATGGCATGTAGTATAGTAGATCTTCCCTTTTGGGGGAAATTAGCTTTTAGTCTAAAAGAAGAATTTGGGTGGAAGGTTATTTATGATTGCATGGATCAACACAGTGGGTTTTCAACAAACGATGATATAATGTTGAGAACAGAACGAGAACTGACACAGAAAGCGGACTTAGTAATAACGACTTCCAAAAAGTTGTTTAACGATAAAAGAACAGAAAACAGACATACAATTCTAATCCCTAATGCTGGTGATTTTAAGCATTTTTCTAATCCGCCTGATACCCAAAAACCGGATTATTTAAGTGGACCTGTAGTTGGTTATTATGGAGCAATTTCTGATTGGTTTGATGTTGAAATTATCAGGTATTCGGCGACAAAACATTTGGACTGGAATTTTTTGTTAATAGGGAGCACTTTTGGAGCCGACATTGAGCCACTGAAAGGATTAAAAAATGTTTTTCTATTGGGTGAAAAACCTTACGCTGAATTGCCAATGTATTTAAGCTGGTTTGATGTAGCAACAATACCTTTTAAGATTAATGAGTTGACTTTAGCTACAAATCCGGTTAAGTTTTTTGAATATATTGCGATGGGAAAACCAGTTGTTTCAATAAAACTACCGGAACTTGAGCCATATGCAGAACTTGTTTATCTGGCAGATAATAAAGAAGAGTTTGATAAAATGCTTGAGCTTGCTATAAAAGAAAAAGATATTGTTATAAAAGAGAAACGAATTTCTTTAGCAAAGGAGAATACATGGGAAAAACGATGTGAATTAATGGAACAGGAGATGTCTAAGCTATATCCACTGGTAAGTATTATAATTGTTACCTTTAATAATCTAAGTCTCACTAAGCAGTGTATTGATAGTATTTTTGCTAATACACTCTACCCTAATTTTGAGATTATAATAATTGACAATAATTCAAATGATGGTACAAAAGAATACTTAAAAGGATTGGAGGCTACCGATGCTAGGGTAACGGTTATCTTAAATGAAAAAAATTATGGTTTTGCAAAAGCTAACAATCAAGGGCTTAAAATTGCTAAAGGGGAGTTTTTAGTATTGCTAAATAATGATACCATTGTTTCAAGAGGATGGTTGGACGCCCTTGTCCAGCATGCAAAGAGAGAAGATGTTGGACTCGTAGGACCAGTTACCAATTCTATTGGTAACCAAGCAAAGATAGAGGTTGACTATAAGAGTCCTTCCGAAGTAAATGAATTTGCATGGAAGCATTGTTCAAAAAATAAAGGCATTATTTTTGATATACCTATGTTAGCTATGTATTGCGTGGTAATGCGGAGAGAAGTTTTTGAAAAAGTAGGATTTTTAGACGAGAGCTTTGAATTAGGTATGTTTGAAGACGATGATTATTCTCACCGAGTAAAGTTAGCTGGATACAGGGTAGTTTGTGCTGAGGATGCCTTTGTTCATCATTTTGGCGGGGCCTCATTTGGGAAATTGGAAGAACAACGTTATAAAGAAATTTTTGAGAAAAACAAGCGAAGGTTTGAAGAAAAGTGGAAAATAAAATGGAAACCACATTCTTATCGCTAAGTGATAAGGTGACTTGATGATGGAAGGCAAAACAATCATAATTCTAGGAGTAACCGCTTGGAACGATATTAGGCAGCGACCTCAACACTTTGCTGTTATGCTTGCAAGGAAAAATAAGGTTATTTATTTTAATCCTATAGTATCACCATTTACAGTGATTCAAGGGAAAATTAAAAGGGGAGTTTTTCCAAAAGTTTTTAGTTCAGAAGGGGTAATAATTATCGACCCGCCTCTTTTATGTCCGTTTTCCAATAAAATTAGGCTTATAAATAAGTTTAATGCAACAATATTTTCTCTGTTTTTTAGGGGCATGATTAATGAGAAAATTGATATTTTATGGGTAACTAGTCCGATCTGGGCGGATGTAGTTGGTAATTTGAAAAGTAACCATATAGTTTTTGACTGTATGGACAATTATCCTGAGTTTTTTGTAGGAAGAGAGAAAAGGAACTTCGAAAATCTAGAAAAAAAATTAGTGGTATGTGCTGATGTCATTATTACTTCTTCCCAAGAGTTATATTCTAAAATAAAGGAAAGATATAACCGTAGTAGTGATGTATTTTTAATACTGAATGGTGTGGAAGTTGAAAACTTTTTACCTGCAATAAAATATGACACACCAAATATTGAAAACCCCGTTATAGGTTTTGTTGGTAATATAGGAGCGTGGGTTGATTTAGATTTGATTGAATTTCTAGCTATTAGAAATCCACAGTGGGATATTAGGTTGATTGGGCCAATAAATCAGGGAATTAAGTATAGATCTAAAATGAAAAATGTTAAATTTATTGGTCCAGTGAATTATTATGAATTGGCTTCATTTATGAGAGAATTTGATATAGCAATAATCCCTTTTAAAAAGAATGAGTTAACAAAATATGTTAACCCGGTTAAAATATGGGAATATTTAGCTGCGGGGAAACCTGTGGTTTCAATTGGTATACCAAGTCCCTGTCCGGATCATCTTTGCCGGACATCGGAAAATTATGAGGGTTTTGAGGCTAACATTAAAAGGTTTCTGTCTGCTAACAGTTTTTCTCAGGAAAAGATAAAAGAAAGAGTAAATTTTGCAAGGGATAATTCCTGGGAAAAACGATTTGAGGAGATAGAGATCATACTTTCTAAAATGAATTAAGGTGAGTTATGAAAGTAACAATTGTTATTCCGAATTGGAATGGTGGAAAGTTCTTACGTCAATGTTTAAGTTCTTTAGTGACTCAGACTTTTACTGACTTCGAAACAATCCTGGTTGATAATGGTTCTACGGATGATAGTGTCTTAATGACCAAAAAGGAATTTCCTTGGGTACAAATTATATGCCTTGACAAAAATTATGGTTTTGCTTATGCAGTCAATCGAGGTATTGAGAATGCAAGAGGTGAGTATATAGCTTTATTAAATAATGATACATTTGTTGATCAAGATTGGTTAAAAGAGTTAGTTTATGCTCTTGATATCGATCCTGAAGTCAGCTTTTGTTCCTGTAAGATGTTACAGTTTGGTAATGAGGCTGTAATTGATTCTGTTTGCGATGTGTACACATTATCAGGTCAAGCGATTAAGCTTGGCTATGGTTTAAGAGATTGTGGGCAATATGATAGTTTGAAGGAAGTATTTGGAGCTTGTGCAGGTGCAGCGATTTACCGTAAAGAGTTTTTTGATAAGGTTGGCTTATTTGACGAATCTTTCTTCTGTTATTATGAGGATGTGGATTTAAATTTAAGGGCTGCGGCTAAAGGACTAAAGTGCGTATTTGTTCCTAAAGCAGTAGTTTACCACATAGGTAGTGCTACAACGGGTGGAAGGTATAATAAGTTTAATTTATATTATACGGGACGAAATTCTGTTTTAACCTTAAAGAAAAATCTACCAAAATCTCTCTTGCTTATACTTGTACCCTTGATTTTTTTAAGTAATATAGTACTAGTTATAAAATTTGCCTTTATAAAAATTAGTCTTGGTAAATGTTATCTTAAAGGTTTAATTGATGGGATTAAGGCTGACGTTTCAGTTCACTATACCAAACAACTGAATTTTTATAAAGGGCTAATTATTATGTGTCAAGGGTTTATACTAACATGTCAATTTAGGTTTAGTAGATTGAAATATGGATTAGAGGAAAAATGGCCATAATTATAAGAGTGATATGCATAATATACATTTTTTTAATACTTACTTATTCATTTTAAACTTTTTATGGGGGAGATTAAGTGGAATTGACATGGTTTATTATAAAGCATTATTTAATTATCATTGGTTTGTTAGTTTCATCATTTCTTTTAGGATTTATTTTTCTAAAAAAATTTAATTTTAAAACGGATCTGGAACTGTTCTTTTTTTCAACTTCACTAGGTATTGGTATTTGGGCAATTATACTGTTTGTCCTTGGTTTAATTGGATTATTATATAAAGAAGTTATTTATTTTATTAATATTGTTATTTTTATAAAAAACCTTTCTAAAAGTAACATAAATTTAAGAAGTATATTTTTGTCCAGAAAAGACTGTATTAAAGATAGTTTAATTATTTTAGGATTACTTTTTATAATTTACCCAATTTTTATTTTCTTTTTGTATCCACCTACCGCTTGGGATTCAATAAGTAGTCATTTAGCAGCAGCGAAAATCTATGCAAATTCTCATGCTCTCGTTTACACACCATATTTAAGATATCCTGTATTTAATCAGAATACAGAATTATTATTTTCAGTGATGCTTTTAATTGCAGATGATATTGCAGCTCAGTCAATTTCGTGGGTTGCTAATTTATTGGTTGTTATTGGTATTTATTCCTTTTCATCCCATTTTTTTAACAGAGGTGTTGGAATTATTAGTGTTACTTTCTGGTTATCAGCACCATTAGTCCTTCGTTTAGCTTCTATTGGCTATGTTGATATAAACCTTACTCTATTTACTGTAGCTGCTTGTTTTTCTGGATTCATATTTTTAAAAGAAACTGATATTGGATGGGCTTACTTATCAGCTGTATTTTTTGGATTTGCAGTGGGAACTAAATATTCTGCACTTATTGTAATTACTTTGTTTATATTACTATTATTTAGTCATTATTTAAAAGTTGGTGGATTTAGAGAAGCAATTAAACTGGGATTTAAATACGGAATGGTAGGTTTAATAATATCTTTACCTTGGTTTCTACGAAATTATTTTTATTCAGGGAATCCTTTTTTCCCGTTTTTTAGCAAAGTATTTGGTTTAGGAAAGATATGGACCAAAGACGACTATAACGGACAAATTCAGGATCTTCTTTACTCTCATGGTCTTCAGAAAAACATTGTTAACCTCTTAGATATACCTCATGAATTGTCATTTCATTGGGACCGCTTTTTAATTGAGGCCCCATTTACACCTATTTTCTTTTTCGGGCTAATTCTATTTTTAAGTGTTCCACAAAAAGGAAAATACATTTTATCTATATTTTTAATATGGGTTAGTTATTTAGTAATTTGGTTCTATTCGGCTCAGATACCTAGATACTTATTAATTATTTGGCCTCTTGCGTGTATTACTTTTGGCTGGGCAACAGATTATTGGATAAGTAAAGTTTTCTCTAGAGCCAAAATTAAAGATATTGCAGCATACCTTATTTCTGCTATACTTTTGTTTAATATTTCTTTACCATATTTACAAAGGGAATTAAACAACATGGGAGATTTGCCGGTTACTTCTGAAGATAGAGATGAATATTTATCTAGGTTGCTACCGACATATCCGGCATATAAATATCTTAACTCGCAAGAAAAATCAACTATTTATGCGTTACTTGACGAAAATATGAACTATTTTTATAAAGGGACTTTTATAGGGGATTGGTTTGGACCAGGAAGATACTCGCAAATACTTAATAGTATTAATTCGGGACAGGCTTTATATAATACATTAAAAAAGTTAAATGTTAAATATTTTGTCGTAAATCTTCAAAGAACCAAAAATATTTCTTTACCCAGTGATGAATTTTTTCAAAGTCATTTTTTGTTAGAATATGAAAATGAGTATGTTAAGGTGTTTTCTCTACATTGATAGTTAGTAAGTAATATATTTATTGAAGTAATAATTTGACTAGAAAGGTGTTTGCTATGAGTTTTTTTCCTAAAACGATTGTTATTATTCCTGCTTATAACGAAGAAAAAAGTATAGGAATTGTTGTTAAAAAAATATTAAAAATATATCCTGAGTTTACAATTCTGGTTATCGATGATGGCTCAAATGATAATACTGCTGATATCGCTTTTCAGGCCGGAGCTAAAGTTATTAGACTCCCACAAAATTTGGGAATTGGAGGAGCTGTGCAAACTGGTTATCTGTATGCATTATATAACAAATATGAGATTGCAATTCAAATAGACGCAGATGGACAACATAAGCCTGAAGAACTACATAAGATACTTAAACCGATTGTAGAAAAAGAGGCAGACCTAGTAATAGGCTCGAGATATGTAAAAAAGACCCAATACAAATCAACATTTAGTCGTAGAGTTGGAATGATTATCTTATCTGCTTTAGTTAGCTTAATAACGAAGCAAGTTTTTAAGGATACTACTTCTGGATTTAGAGCTGCAAATCGGAAGGTAATTAAACTATTTGCAAAGGAATATTCTACTGATTATCCTGAAGTTGATTCTTTGGTTGTAGCTAAGATGTATGGATTAAATATTAAAGAAGTTTCGGTTGAAATGGAGCAGAGGATAGCGGGTAGTTCATCTATAACACCTTTACGTTCAGTATATTATATGATTAAGGTTAGCTTATCTTTATTAGTTAGAGCTATTAGGTACGAAAGGATGACACTATGAAAAATATTTTGATTTTTTCATTTACAATTAGTGTTATTTTTATGATAATAATATTTGATTTAATTCGTAAAAAACTTCTCAAAGAACAATATGCATTGCTCTGGTTGTTTTTTGGTAGCATTATGATTATTTTATCAACAAATTCCGTTTGGTTAGATTTCATGGCCAGAGTATTGAATGTAATGTATCCTCCTTCTTTGCTTTTCTTATTCGGAATATTGGTTTGTCTCTTTCTGATTCTTCATCTCTCATTGGTGGTATCAAGACAATCAGAGCGAATAGTTAGGTTAACCCAAGAAATTGGGATTTTAAGACATGAAATTGAGAAAAGAAAAGATGGTTAAAATTTAATATTTTATAAACGACAATATAAATGTTTGCTTCTTAGATAAAGGTGAATTAATGGTATAAATTTTGACATGAAGGTGGTAGAAGAGTTGATAATTTTTCTAACGATTTTAAACTCAATGTTTATGGTTATCGGGCAAATAATGTGGAAATTGGGAGTAATAGGAAAAGAGATTAATAGTGTTTCACAGTTATTAAAGCTCTTCTTGAATCCCTTTATAATATTAGGCATTGCTATATATGTATTTGCTACTGGACTTTGGCTTTATATATTAAACAAAGGAGAGCTAAGTTATGTCTATCCTTTACAAAGTATATCCTATATTTTTGCATTGATGGCCGGATTGACTATTTTTAAAGAGAATTTAACTGCTTCTAAATTAATTGGAGTCTGTTTAATTTGTTTAGGAGTAGTAATGCTTGCTAGAAAGTAGATAAAAATGTGGACGTAAAGTTGGAGAAATGGGTCTGGACAGTTAATGTATTTGGGGTTATATTGGCAATTAAGGAACAGCAACTATAGATACTAATAAAGTCTCTATAATAGTAGAGGTATTCCTAATATGATTCATATTCAGATTATTACTTTTAATAATCAGAGAATAATCACCAACTGCCTACAATCTGTTAATAAACAAATATTGAAGGATTACTCAGTTAATATCATTGATAATGCTTCACATGATAATACTGTTGAGCTAATTAAAAAGTTTCATGATATAGCTTTTAAACAAAATACCATTAACCTTGGTTATGCGGCAGCTCACAATCAGGGACTAAGAGAGCAAAAAGCCGACTATATTTTCATATTGAACCCTGATATCCAATTAGCCCCAAACTTTCTTAAAGAATTAGTAAACACGATACAACAAAACCCCTCCATCGGCATGGTTTGCGGCAAACTTCTCCGTATGACTCCAGATGGCCAACTTACCAACATCATTGACTCAACCGGCCTTATCATGAAAAAAAATCGCCGGGCCTTTGACCGGGGACAAGGCGAAGAGGACAGAGGCCAGTATGATGAGCCGGGATATGTCTTTGGCTGTAGTGGTGCTGCTGTTCTTTATCGCCGGGAAATGCTTGAAGATATCAAGGTTTTGGACGAATATTTTGATGAATCATTCTTTGCCTATAAAGAAGATGTAGATTTAGCCTGGCGTGCCCAATTGCGAGGGTGGAAAGCTTATTATAATCCTAAAGCAGTTGCCTACCATGTCAGAGGTTGGAAGGAAAACGGAAGAGATCAAGTTCCTCGTTTTGTTCAAATTCATTCTTACAAAAACAGATATCTTATGCTATTTAAAAATGATACATTGATGAGTATATTACGCGCCCTTCCACAGTTCTTGCTTTATGAATTTGCAGCTATTATATATGCCCTATTCAGAAGACCATATTTGTTAAAAGGCTGGGTACAAATTTTTAAGTTGCTTCCCCTAACCTGGAGAAAACGCAAGATTATTCAGAGCAGAAGGAAAGTCATCCCCAGAGAAATTGAAAAATGGTTTGAATGAAAAGTAAACCTGTTTAATGGGAGGACAAACATTGAAACTGTCCATCATCATCGTCAATTATAATACTAAAGCCTTGCTAAAACAGACTCTACAGTCTGTCTACAACCATCCTCCTCAAGCAGATTTTGAAGTCTTTGTTGTTGATAATCATTCAACCGATAGCAGTGTTGAGATGGTTAAACAAAATTTTCCGCAGGTTAAACTGATTGAAAATCAGGAAAATGAAGGCTTCTCCCGTGCCAATAATCGCGCTATTCGAATAAGCAAAGGCGAATATATACTTCTGCTCAATTCTGATACTGTAGTTTTACCTAATACTTTTGATATTATGCTCGATTTTATGGACAAGCACCCGCAAGTCGGGGCGGCGGGATGTAAAGTTCTATTACCTGACGGCAAGTTGGATTTGGCTTGCCGTCGCAGCTTTCCCACTCCGCTGAATGCCCTTTTTCAGGCCCTTGGACTGAGTAAACTCTTTCCCAAAAGTCGGTTATTTGCACAATATAACCTGACGTATTTGGATGAGGATCAAACCTATCCTGTGGATTGCCTGGTGGGTGCATTTATGTTAGTACGCAGAAAAACTATTGAACAGGTAGGTTTACTGGATGAAACCTTTTTTATGTATGGCGAGGATATTGACTGGTGTTACCGGATTAAAAAGGCCGGGTGGGAAATTTATTACTATCCTGAAGCCAGGATCATCCATTATAAAGGAGCTAGTAGTAAAAAAAAGAAATATCGAATGATATACGAATTCCATCGTGCTATGGTAATTTTTTATCAAAAACACTATGCCCCGAATACATTTGTACTTGTTAATATCATCGTTCTATTAGGAATTTGGCTGCGTTATTTGGTTGCATTAGTTAGAAATTTGTTCAAATAGTCGAATTAGTTGGTGATGTAACAATGATAAGAGAAAACCAGCGTTTTTTAAATCGTGTACTCTTTCTGCTGGACAGTATCACTGCCCTGACAGCTTTATATGCTGCCTGGTGGTTAAGATTTGAAAGTAATTTATTAGGACAAGTTGATATAGGTACACGACTAACCAAATTTAGCTATTTGATCCCCGCTTTATATATAATACCGTTATATTTATTTATTAATTACCTGATCGGGTTATATTCGCCTCAAAGAGCCAGCAGGTTTTCCCATGAATTTGTTCTTGTTATTAAGAGCAATTTAATTGTTCTTCTACTGGTAATGAGTATTTTGTTTTTTATCAAAGAAATACATTATTCCCGTCTGGTTTTATTAATTTTTCTAATATTAAATATTATATTAAGCACTATTGAACGGTTAACTTTACGATGGTTCCTGCGTTATATCCGTAACCGGGGGTATAACAAAAAATATTTATTGATATTAGGAGCCGGTCGCTTAGGAAGGGAATTTTACAATAAAATTAGCCATCATCAGGAATATGGCTATGAAATATTAGGTTTTTTAGATGATGATCCTGAGAAATTGGGCAAATCTATAGGAAGCACTAAAATTTTAGGTAAACTGGAGCAATTGCCAGAAATATTAACTTCTTTACAAATTGATGAAGTAATCATAGCTTTGCCAGTAACTGCTTATAAACGGATAGCAAATGTTATAGATTTGTGTGAAAAATATGGTGTCAAAGCCTTAATAATTCCAGATTTTTTTGATCTAATTCCTGCCAAACCTCGTATCTCCGATTTAGATGGAATTCCCCTGATTGACATACGCCATGTACCATTGGATGAACCGGTAAATAAAATCATTAAAAGGTTGTTTGACATTGTTTTTTCTCTTTCAGTTCTGATCTTTCTCTGTCCACTATTCATACTTATTGCAATAGGTGTTAAACTTTCTTCTCCTGGTCCTGTTTTCTTCAGTCAAGAGCGGATCGGTCTTTATCGCAGACCGTTTAAAATGTATAAATTTAGAAGTATGTATGTAAGTGATGATACAGTTTCGCAGACACAATGGACTGTAAAAAATGATCCGAGACGTACAAAGTTTGGCGCATTTTTGCGAAGAACCAGCCTGGATGAACTGCCTCAATTTTGGAATGTCTTAAAAGGCGATATGAGTGTGATTGGACCCAGGCCTGAGCGTCCCTATTTTGTAGAGCAATTTAAAGAAAGAATACCTAAATATATGATCAAACATCATGTTAGACCCGGTATTACCGGTTGGGCTCAGGTTAATGGCTGGCGTGGGGATACTTCCATTGAGGAAAGGATAAAATGTGACTTATATTATGTGGAAAACTGGACTTTTTCGTTAGATATTAAAATTATTATTATGACTATTTTAAATGGTTTCTTTAACAAAAATGCCTATTAATTAATAAGGGGGAAGTAGGGTGCCAGTTAACGGATTTGTTTTTTGGGTCTATATATTAACTGTTTTTTTCCTGGTTTTTAACAGGGGTGGTTTTTTTGCTTTTGAAACCATGCCTGTAACTGCTGTTATCCTTGCATTAGGGGCAGCAATTTGGTTGCAAAATCAGTCCGAAGGTAAATATTTTAAATATATGAAAGTGCTTGGTGCCATTTGGCTGGTTACCTGGTTTTTGTCTCTAAATAAAGCAGTTCACCTTAGTTTAGCAATTGAAGAAATGTTAAGGGTTGCTCTCTATATATTTTCATTTATTATTATTTATTTTGTAGCTCAAAAAAAATCACATCGGAAGTTACTTTTGGGAATATTATTGATTATTGGTGTTACTGAAGCTTTCAGCGGTTTGGGTACTGCCTATGGCACATTTGATTTTGATGCTGCCTATAAAGATGGCAGAGTAATGGGAACAATGCAATATCCTAATGCTTATGCAGCTTTTTTAAGTATGTTATTTATACTAAGTATTTTTATATATACAAATACAGAAGAACGTTATCTAAAATCTTTGATTTCTTCAGCTAATTTTATTATGTTTACTGGGGTTTTGTCAGCTCAATCGAGAGGTTCCGTATTGGTTCTTTTAATGGTGGTATCTTTGGCACTGGTCTTTTGGCCTCGGGAAACCCGCTGGACTGCGATTGCTCAAACAATATCTACTATCATTCTTGCCTTTTTGTTTGCCCATTGGACGGTTGACTTTAGCGGTAAGGTTAGCGAAAGCGAACACTGGCTGGCATTGTTTGGCGGCGGCATTTTAGGTGCTGGAGTTCCTTTTATTAAACCACCAGAGACCATTAAAGCCAAATTTAGTAATCAAGGCAAATTACTATTATTTTTGTTGATGATGGTACTGCTGGCAGGTGTTATTTATTATGCTTTTCAGGAAGAAGGACTCTTTAACCGCCTGGCTAGAATAAATTGGCAAGAACAAAGTGTGCAAGAAAGATTTGTTTTTTACCAGGACGGTCTTAAAATTTTAAAAGACTACCCCTTAACCGGGGCTGGCGGTGGTGGCTGGCGCAGTCTTTTTGAAAAATATCAGAGTTACCGCTATATTTCTCGTGAGACGCATAGTTATCCACTTAAAGTACTTGTTGAAACAGGTATAATTGGCTTTTTATCCTACATTGTATTTTTTGGTGCATATTTCTTACTGGTACTATATAATTTCTTTCAAAAAAAGCATTTTTCCACTTTGGCGATGGGTGGTTTGTGGTCTGTTTTATTGATTACACTCCATAGTTTTATTGACTTCACTTTATCTTTATCTGCTATATCAGTGATTATGTGGACTATCATGGCTTTAACCATAACAGAAATCGATGAACATGAAAATAAAACGATTCGTCCCCTGTGGCAAACCATAAGTGGTATAATTGTGATTGTTATGTTATTTGGTTTAGCGATAAAAACTGGAGGTGGAGAGTATTATTTTAGAGAAGCTCAAAAAGCGCTACAACAAAATGATATCGATGCTGCGAAAAAATATATTGATAAAGCGACGGATTTCAATAGTTGGAAAGGTGATTACTATCGATTAAAATTTAATATCTATCTATTACATGCTCAGCAACAAAAAGAAATTCAAGAGTTTAATTCGGCTATAGAAGCAGCCAAAAAGGCTGTAGACATTGATTCTTATTCACCCAATAATGTACTCACCTATGGTAAAGCCTTGTTGCTGGAAGGTCAGATCGAACAGGGGCTTAGTGAACTTGAAAAGCTGACAACCCTTGCCCCCTACGATATTCGCACCTGGGAAGTTCTGACCGAAGCCTACCATAATGTAGCCCAGTACTACCAGCAACAGGGCGAAACAGCGAAGGCAGAAGCTTATCGGGCCAAAATGCAGGAAGTTCCCCGGCGGATGGAAAAGGTCTGGCAGCAAGTACCGGAAAAATACAAGCGAATGTGGATAGCCTGGCCCAAACTTGAGGTAACAGATTATATGAAAAAACTGTTGGTAAATTAGGGAAAACTCCGGCCGTAGGCCGGAGTTTTTTGCAGGAAATTACAGAAGATTGTCGAAGTTATTATGATTAATAATAATTCGTTATGAAAGGAGCGGAGAAAGATGGGGTTCAAGAGAAGAAGATGGCAGCTGGTGGCCTTGTTCTTGAGTGTATTGATATTTTGGACCCAGGTTGCCTGGGGGGCTTATGGTAGCACTCTTTATCCTTTATATGAAATTTATCACCCCAATGACCCGACTTTAGCTCCGGGTAATGCCGAATTTAATTACAACGGTTATCTCTATTACACCGGTTTCAATCAGACAGTCAAGGTCGATGTTGATTTTAACGGTTGGCTGATGGACAACAATTTAGGTGGAGCAACTATCAGTGAAGTATATGCAGACTTAAGCAGTATCGGTATGGACAGCCATTATTTGTTAATTGATAACGGATATAATAATTTTACCTTGCAATTCCCTCTGCCTGATTTGAATGCAGAAGCCCAAACCTACAGTTTGCCCCTCATGGTCCAGATCAATGGGGAGAGCAGTCCACGCCTGGCTGGAGAGTATAATCTGCTGTTAAATTACAATTTCCCGAGCGGCTGGCAGTTGCTGCCCGACCCGCGCATACAAACCGATATGGGCCTGGGTTCTATGACTGACTTTCAGGTTAGCAGGCCCGGAGTCGGTTCAATCAAATGGTGGCCGACAACGACATTATCCCTGGTGGACCCTGTGCTGATCAATAGCTGGCAGGATTGGCAGAGGGTTTGGCTGGAGCCAAAAATCATCGGTTATGGCCCTGACTATTTGCTTACAATGCCTAACCGCCTGGAAATCGTCATGGAAGATGTCTATTTTGCTGCAGGGACGGGAGACCCGGACATTGTTAAACTTACTCCTGATGGTTCCGGTGGCTGGTTAAAGAGCGGACCACTGGATGCTACCGCTTTTGTGGTAGCACCGGGCTGGGATGCTCAGGCCAATCAGGTTAAATTTACCGTCGACCAACCGGGCATTTTTGCCTTTCCGCCCAGTTTGCGTGTGGATCTTCCGGTAGAGGATACGGTCTATTTGACAGACCCGGCTCAGGCTCAGGTGACGATCCAGGGCCAGGTTCAGGACCTGAAAGCTACCATCCAAATCTACCTGGATGCTGAACCAGTGCCGCGAGCTACACCCGGATTAAACAACGATGGCACCTTCACAGCAACTTTAAACCTGGCAGGTCTGAATGATGGTACTCATACCTTGAAAATAAAGGCCCTCTCTACCAATCCCATACTGAATGAGGAAATCAGCAGAACAGTGATTACCGACTTGCAACCACCCGCTGTCACCGGAGTAGCTGATGGCCAGACTTATACCGCGCCGGTGACCCCGGTTTTTACTGAAGGAAGCGCCCGGCTCAATGGGCAACCATTTCTTTCCGGGACGACCATAACTGAGAATGGGCAATACCAGCTAGTGGTAACAGACAGTGCGGGGCATGTCACTACCATCACCTTCACTATTGCCATCCCTGCTTCCGGGCCTGCATTGGGCGGTAGTTCCGGCTCTGGCTCAAGCTCTGGGGGTGGGTCCAGCTCGGGTTCTGCCTTGCCTGCCGGGTTTAATGTTCCTGCCGAACTGCGGGCGGGAATTACCATCAGCCCGACTGCAGTCACTGGCAAAGAACCCGGGATCAATGCTGGCATTTGGGATATCACTTATAATGGTTCATTAAGCCAACCGGCCGCCATCACCTTCCCCCTGCAAACACAGCTCCAGGATGGGCAAGGGGCTGGTGTCTGGTATTACAGCCCTCTGGCTAATCGCTGGCTTCCTATCGGCGGCCAGTTGGGAGCTGATCGGCAAACCATTACTGCTAATCTGAACCATTTCAGCCGTTATGGTGTGTTCTTGCGTCCGAACAGCTTCCCGGACCTCCCGGCTCAGCACTGGGCGGCAGCCACCATCTCCGGCTGGGCAGGTCAGGGACGGATTCAGGGCTACCAGGGTAAGTTTGAACCGGAACGCACCATGACCAGAGCCGAACTGGCAGCCCTGCTGGTACGGTTGCTGGCCGTAGAAGACGATGGCCGGTCCTTGCCTTTGCCTGCCGATGTCCCTGCCAGTCACTGGGCAGCCCGGGATATTGCCCTGGTGGTAAATAAAGGCTGGCTGCTGGGCTATAATAACCGCTTCCGTCCCCAGGAGGCGGTAACCAGAGAGGAACTGGCTGTGGTTCTGGCCAGGCTGGCTGACCTGGGAGCAAGTGCCGATCTAAGCTCCTTCAGTGATAACAGGCAAATCTCACCCTGGGCCCGCGCGGCGGTAGGACAGGCAGTTAAACAGGGATTAATGAACGGGCGCAGTCACAGCTCTCTGGCTGCTCGGGCAGTTGCAACCAGAGCAGAAGCTGTAAGTATGCTGTATCGCTGGAACAAAAAATTTGGTCTCAATGAATAATTCCCCCTTGTCCAGAACAGATGTTTGCGATATAATTAACATGAAGCTATTGGGAAGGGGGGAGGATGGTGGACAAGCTGGACAGACTGGAAGAAATGATGCGCCAGGTCATTGTCATGCTTGCCGGAATGGATGCCAGAATCGAAAAACTGGAAAAAGAAGTTGCTGAACTAAGACAGGAAGTCAATCTGCTGAAGGCACAGATGGCAGAATTTGTTGCTCTTAAACCGCAAATCGAGGAACTGATTGCCTTAAAACCGCAAATCGAAGACTTTATCAAACTTAAACCAGAGATTGAGGAATTTATCAAACTTAAGCCAGAAATCAAGGAACTGATTGCCTTAAAACCGGAGATTCAGGAATTCATCAAACTAAAACCAGAAATTCAAGAATTTATCAAACTAAAGCCAGATATCCAGGAATTCATCAAGCTCAAGCCTCAAATTAAAGAACTGGTCGCCTTGCAGCCGGATATCCAGGGACTGGTAGCATTAAAACCAGATTTGGAGTCTCTGGTTAGCATGAAACACAAAATCGAAGAAAGCCATACCTGGCTTGGTACCATTTACGAAGGACACCGGTTTCAACGGGCGGAAATGGACCGCGTGAATATCAAGCTCGCCAGAGTAGAAGGTGCTCTCACCGAGATGGCCAGTAGTCTGGAACCTTATCACAAAACAGCCCCCTGATCCCAGGGGGTTTTTTCGTGCGCCCGGCATGGCGTTGTCTATAGGGTGAAAGATTTTGCCAGTTGACAAAAGCAAAAAAATGGTATAAACTTTGGTTAGTAAATACTTACTAACCAAAGGAGGGTGGTATAATATGAAGAAAATTATAATGCTCTTTGTTTTTTTGGCCCTGGCAGGTGTCTTTTTTATGCAAAAAAGCAATTTTAAGACAACTACAGTGCCAGCAAAACCGACGCAATTGGGACTACCGGTGGAAACAGCAACAGTAACAAAAGCTACTATCACAGCCAGCGTTAAATATAGTGGGACTGTAGCAGCAAAAGAAGAAGCAACTTTAGCATCCAAAATAGCCGGAAGAATAGAGGAGCTAACAGTGAGCGAAGGGGACGCCGTCCAAAAAGGCCAGGTGGTAATCACCCTGGAAAAGAATGAACTGGTAAGCAAACTGAACACTTTAAAACAAAAACTCACTACGGCCAAACAAAATCTGGATTACTGGGAAGAACAATTAGCCAAATACGACGTGCTCTGGCAGGAAGGGGCAATTCCCGAGGACAAATATAACCAGATCAAATTTGCTCGCGATAATGCCGCTAACGCTTACAAAGAAGTTTATGCCATGCTACAGGAAGCCAGTGTTAATTTAGCCAGTGCCACTATAAGCGCTCCTTTGGACGGGGTAGTTACGGCAGTATTGGCCTTGCCAGGAGACATGGCTACTCCTGGCAAGCCTATCTTGAAAATCGCCGATGTTAAGGACTTGAAAGCTCAGGTTAGAGTGATTGAAGGGGATTTAATCAGGATTAAAGAGGGTTCGCCCGTCTATATTTCTGTGGCCAGTAGCGATTTTCCCCCGGTAACAGCAAAGGTAAATAAAATTTTCCCCGCCCTTGATCCTGTGACCCGTACAGCAGTGGTAGAAGCGGTTATCCCTGAGCAAGCATTCAAGGCAAACAGAGTATTAAGGCCGGGAATGAGCATAGAAGCCAATTTCGTTTTAGGTCAGCAAGAGCAGGCTTTAGTTATACCTAAAAAAGCTGTCAAATGGGAAAATGGAAAACCATATGTGTTTGTTGCCCGCAATAACAAAGCAGTCAAAACCGCGATAAAGACAGGCCTGGAAGATGAAAACAGAGTTGAAGTGCAGGAAGGTCTGAAAGAAGGGGAAATGGTGATTACATCAAATCTCAATGAGCTCTTCGACGGCCGGGAAATTTTCCTCTTTGGAAAGGAGCAGCATAGCTGATGAACTGGGCTGAATTCTCATTAAAACATAAATATACTATTTTTTCCCTTTTGCTGGCAATTATTGTTTTTGGGATTTTTTCCTACAAAAGCCTCAAAACCGAACTGTTTCCGGAAACTGCTCCGCCCCTGGTTAATGTGGTTACCGCCTACCCGGGAGTTTCCGGCAAGGATATAGCCGAAACTTTAAGTAAACCTTTAGAAGAAGAGTTTGCTACCATCCCCGGTGTGAAAAACATCAAGTCCACTTCCCAGGATGGGCTTTCCGTCATCAAGGTTGAATTTCATTATGGCACTGACGTAGATTCCGCAGCTGTAGATGTGCAAAATGCTATTAACCGAATCAAAAGAACCTTGCCGGCCGGAATTCAGGAACCCCAGGTAATGAAATTCAGTTCTTCCAGCAAACCGGTGGTGTCTTACAGTTTAACCAGTCAACAGCTTGATTTAACTGCCATCAGAACCCTGGCGGAAAATGAATTGAAGCGGGAATTGCAGCTGGTAGATGGAGTAGCGGCTGTCGATATTCTTGGGGGTCATAACCGCCAGCAAAATGTATTAATCGATAAAAGAAAACTGGAGGCTTTAAACCTGTCCTTAAATAAGGTGCTAGCAGCTTTAAAAACACAAAACGTCACTGAACCCGGCGGTAGAATTACTGATAAAGACCAGGAATACAGTATCCGCATCTTCAATGAATACCGGGATCTTGATGAAATCGGCAATACTATTATTGATAACCGCAACGGCAATCTTATTTATCTCAAGGATATTGCCAGAATCGAGGATTCTAACCAGGAACAGCGCAGCGCTTATCGTTTTAATGGAGAAAAGGCGATTGGTATTCAAATTCTGAAACGGGAAGAAGCCAATACTGTCGAGGTGGTCAAGAAAATAGAGGCCAAAATTAAGCAGCTGGCCAAACAATATCCCTATATAAAATTTACCAAAGCCAGCGATGATTCCATTTTTACCCTGCAAGTGGTTGACAATATGGCTGCCAGTGTCAGAGATGCCCTGATTTTTACATCACTTATTGTATTGTTCTTTCTGAGCGTGTTAAATGAATCGGTTGTGGTAGCTGCCTCCATGCCTTTTTCCCTGTTGTTGACCTTTGCCTTAATGAAAATTTTTGGAATGGAATTAAATCTGGTTACTCTTTCCGCTATAATTTTGAGTGTAGGGATAGTAGTAGATGATGCCATTATTGTTGTGGAAAACATTATGCGCCACCATCATGAATTGCAAAAGGACCTGCGTACGGCTACTATTGCAGGCACTCAGGAGATTTTATTACCTGCTGTTGCCGGAACGGCTACCATTATGGTGGTACTGGTGCCCCTGCTCTTCCTCCAGGGTTTTATCGGCAAGGTTTTTGCTCCTGTAGCTAAAACTATTATTTTTGCTATGGGCTCCTCCCTGGTAGTGGCTCTTACCATTATACCGTTGCTAACCTATCTGTTAGGAGCCAGACGCTGGAATTTGGGAGAGGAAATGCTTGCTAAAATACTCCAACCCTTTACCTCAATTATGGAAAAGCTGAAAAGAGTCTATGTGGTTATTTTGCACAACGCCCTGCGGTTTCGGCTGTTAACCCTGGTGGCAGCGGCAGTGCTTCTGCTGCTGAGTGTCCGTTTGCTGGGTTCTCTTGGTATGGAAGTTTTGCCTAAACTGGACGCCGGGTCCTTCACCATCTCCCTGCAAACAGTACCGGGAACTTCTTTGCTAAAGACAGTTGAAATTGTAGCACTGGTGGAAAAAGAATTAAAAAAAGAGACAGAGGTGCGATCTTTCAGTACCCAAATCGGTTATGAACCCGGTTCTCATTATTTAGGCGAATCTGGTGCCATGGGGGTAAACCAGGCTTATATAACTGTGAATTTGACTTCGCGAAAAGAGCGGAAAGATACCATCTGGGAAATTGAAGATCGATTGCGGCAAAAGCTAGCCAGGATTCCGGATATCGAAACCTTTGTGATCAAAGAAGCAGGAGGAACGGCCAGGGCTACTACCTCTGCACCCATTGATATCAGGGTTTATGGCTCAGATCCGAAGGTTTTAAATTATCTGGCCAATCAAATCAAGATCAAACTGAAAAGCGTTAACGGCGTGGTAAACATTTACAAGAGCTGGACTCTGAATACGCCTCAGATCAATGTTCATGTGAATGAAACCCGGGCTGCCCAACTTGGACTTTCTCCGACCAGTGTAGCTAATGAGATCTTTAGCAGTTTTGCCGGAATTCCAATCTCTAAATTAAAACAGGAAAATGGTCAGGACACCGATATTTTTGTCAGATTCCAGGAAGAAGACCGCAACTCTATTAATGACCTGTTAAACGCTACGCTAACATCTCCTTTAGGCATCACTGTGCCGCTGCGTCAAGTAGCTACCCTGGAAGTTAAAGAAGGAGCAAATCTGGTTACCAGGGAGAACTTGCAACAAAGCATAGATATTTTTGGTCATACCTATAACCGGTCTTTTAGCCATGTGCTCAAGGACGTGGAAAAAGCCCTGCAGGACATGCAACTGCCTGATGGCTACCGGATGGAAATCGCAGGGGAAGCAACGGACTTGCAGGAATCCAGGAATGAATTGCTGTTTGTTCTGGTTATAGCGGTTATTTCCGTGTATTTGCTGTTAGTCGCCCAGTTCCGCTCCTTTATCCACCCCGTTACCATTATGCTGGCTATTCCTCTGGTAATTACCGGGGTAGCCGGAGCTCTCTTCCTGGCGGGAAAAGCTGTTTCCATGCCAGTGTTACTGGGTATTATCCTGCTGGTTGGTACGGTGGTGCGCAACTCGATTGTTCTCGTAGACTACACACTGCAAGCCCGCAGTCAAGGAATTGAGCGAAATACGGCTGTTATTGACTCGGTAAAGATCCGTTTCCGTCCGATTATGATGACTGCTTTTTCTAATGTGGTGGGTATGTTGCCACTGGCTCTGGAACTGGCTCTGGGGGCGGAAAGATTTTCACCCCTGGCGATTGCGGTGATTGGTGGAATCCTAACAGCTACTTTTTTAACGATGATTGTTATCCCGGTTGTATATACCTTATTTGACGATCTGGCTACTTTCTTTGCCAGGTATTTTGTCAAACAACAGGAGGTCAAGTTATGAAAACCAGGGAATTACAGATTATTCAAGCCAGTTTAAAAATAATTGCTTCCCGAGGGATAAAAAAATTTACCACAGCAGAATTAGCTAATGAGGTGGGTGTTTCCGAAGCGGCTATTTTTAAATATTTCCGGAGCAAAAATGAAATTTTATCTGCAGCAGTAGCATATATTCAACAGACTCTTCTTACTGAAGCTAATAAAATAGCCAGTGAAAAAACAGAGCCCATGCTAAAACTTAAGAAACTGTTAGAATTTCATCTTACATTGATAGAAAACAATTTTGCTATTCCTGAATTGATTTTTTCTGAGCAACTCTATATGGAAGACGATCGGCTGCGCAAGCGGGTTGCAGAAACGATTGAAAGCTATCTTGAAATTTTGAAAAACATTTTACAACAAATACAAGATAGTAGGTCAAAACCATCAGAAATAGATCTGGATATGTTAGCAACAGCTTTTTTAGGTGTAATTCAAGTAAATCTGCTTAGAAAATCCCTGAATCAAAAGGATTTTTCCTTACAGGAAGAATACGAGAAAATCTGGGGCTTCTTCAAGAAAATAATTTGATTAATTTCTCCCCTTATTATTCCTTGACCGACAGGCCGGAGTAGTATATACTGGAAACCAGAGACCGACCGGTCGGGCGGAAGGGATAAATGCAGGGAGGGGATAAGAGCATGTTCAGAACTGGTTTAGCGCTCTTGCTAGGACTCACACTGCTGGTAGGAGCAGCAGGATGTGGAAGTAAAGCCAAAGAAACAGCCACTGCCAGTGAGGCTGTACCGGTTGAGGTGGTAACCGCAACCGAAGGGCCCATTTCCCAGACCATTACTATTGCCGGTAAGGTGGTGCCCAAACAGGAGATAGCCCTGGTGCCCAAAGTGGGCGGCAAAGTCAGCCGGGTAACGGTGGATATTGGCCAGAGGGTAAAAGCTGGCCAGGTGGTAGTAGAGCTGGATGCCAGTGACCTCAAAGCCCAGATTTCCGCCACTGAAGCGGCAGTGCGTCTGCAACAGTCTTTGCAAAAGCAGGCCGAAGTCAACTACCAGGACGCCCTGAACAACTATAACCGGATCAAATATCTCTATGATCAGGGGGGAGCATCCCAGCAGCAGCTGGATACAGCCAGGGCCAACCTGGACCGGGCCCAGGCGGCCTACAGCCCTGCCGGGGGCGGAAGTTCTGCTGCCCAGATCCAGCAGGCCCAGGCCCAGCTGCAGGCCCAGCGGGTACAGCTGGCCAACTTTACCCTGACTTCACCCATTAATGGGGTGGTGACGGCCCGCAATATCGATCCGGGGGAAATGGCATCACCGGGAGTGCCGGTCCTGACCATCGTTGATGATAGCAGCATGCTGGTAGAAGTAGGCCTGATGGAAAACCAGATCAATTACGCCCGGCCAGGACAGACAGTGGAGGTAAAAATCACAGCTACTGGCCGTACCTATCAGGGGGTCATCCAGTCCATCAGTCCGGTTGCTGACCCGCGCAGCAAATCCTATTTAACCCGGATTGAGATCAAGAACGCCGATGAGTCGGTCAAAGGCGGCATGGTAGCGGAAGTGACATTGGCAGCCCAGGAGAAGGATAAGGCCTTGCTCATACCCAAAGCAGCCATAGTGGAAAAGCTAGGGGCCAGATATGTTTATGTTGTGACCGGTAACAAGGTGGACGAAGTCAAGATAGAAACCGGTTTGAGTGATGCCGAGAAGGTGGAGGTGCTTTCTGGAATCAAGGCTGGCCAAAAGGTGGTTATCGCTGGCCAGAACCTGCTGGCGGATGGTACTGAGGTACAGATCAAGGCAGGAGGCCAGAAACAATGAGGATCTCCGACCTTTCCATCCGGCGTCCGGTTTTAACTGCCGTAGTATTCATTTTTATCATCATAATGGGCCTGGTTTCGGTTACCCGTTTGGG
The DNA here is from genome assembly GCF_002049255.1 of Carboxydocella sp. ULO1. Lineage (NCBI taxonomy): Bacteria > Bacillati > Bacillota > Clostridia > Eubacteriales > Clostridiales Family XVI. Incertae Sedis > Carboxydocella > Carboxydocella sp. ULO1. The sequence goes on from NZ_BDLQ01000081.1 coordinate 89,322, forward strand.
GCTGGACCTTTATCCTGATCTGAATTTCCCGGTTGCTGCGGTTGTGGTTAATTACGAAGGGGTGGGACCCCAGGAGATTGAGAACCTGATTACACGCCCGGTGGAACAGGCTATGGGTACAGTCAACAATATCGATCATATTACCTCGGAAAGCCAGCCGGGCTCATCCCTGGTGCTGGTCTGGTTCAAGTGGGGCACTGATATGAGTGAAGCCGCCATCCAGATGCGGGAAAAATTGGACCGGATCAAGCCTGTGCTGCCCAGGGACGCCGATACCCCCATGGTGCTGAAAATGGACCCAACCCAGATCCCCATTTTGCAGCTGGGGGTGACTGGAGGTAAAGACCTGGCGGATTTGCAGCAAATCGTGGAGGATAAAATCCAGCCCCGACTGGAACGACTGGAGGGGGTAGCCTCGGTAGTTACCACCGGCGGTTATACCAGGGAGATTCTGGTGCAGCTGGATAGCAACAAGTTACAGCAGTATGGTCTCAACAGTACCCAGATTGCCGGCATTCTGCGTCAGGAAAACCTGAGTCTGGCCAGCGGGGAGCTGACTGATGGCGGCAAAATCCTGTTTGTCCGTACTCTGGGAGAATTCAGGAGTATTGATCAGCTGGCCAATCTGCCGATTCCTCTGCCCCAGGGTGGCACGATTGCCTTGAAGGATCTGGCTCTGGTCAAGGATAGTAATAAAAAAGTGCGTCAGTATACCCGTATCAACGGGAAGCCCAGTATTGGGATTCATATTCTGAAACAGACCGGGACCAATATTGTGCAGGTAGCCGACCGGGTCAATGCGGAACTGGAGCAGTTACAAAAAGAACTAAAAGCGGACGGGGTCCAGATCAGCATAGCGGTGGATAACTCCAAATTTATCCGGGACTCCATCAATCAGATTAAACAGCATTCCCTGGAGGGCGCTGTTCTCTCCATCATCGTGCTGTTGCTGTTTTTACGCAACTGGCGCAGTACCATCATTGTCGGCCTGGCCATTCCCATTTCAGTGGTTTCCACCTTTGTCTTGCTCTATTTGAAAGGCATCACCCTTAATATGATGTCACTCGGGGGCCTGGCCCTGGGGATAGGGCGGATGGTGGATGATTCCATCGTGGTGCTGGAAAACATCTACCGGCACCGGGAGCGGGGCTTGAGTCTCATTGAAGCAGCCCGCCAGGGCGCAGCCGAGGTGAGCAATGCTGTTATCGCTGCTACTCTGACGGCAATTGCCGTATTTCTGCCCATGATTTTTGTGGAAGGCATTGCTGCTGAACTGTTCCGGCAAATGGCTTTAACCGTTTCTTTCTCCCTGCTTTGCTCCTTGCTGGTATCTCTGATGCTGGTACCTATGCTGTCCTCCAGATTTTTGCGTCTGGAGCAGGAGAAAAATCGGCATGTGGTCTGGTGGGACCGGATGCTCAACTGGTTTAGCGCGGGTCTCAGCAAACTGGATGATCGTTATCGGGATTTACTGGCCTGGAGTCTGGGCCACCGCAAAACAGTGGTCCTGCTGGTAATCGGGTTGCTGGTAGCCAGTGGGGCACTGGTGCCGGTAATCGGCATGGAGTTTATGCCCAAAACCGATACAGGAGAGATAGCTGTAGACATTAAGCTGGCCAAAGGAACGATACTGGAAAAAACCGCAGCTGTAGCCGAGTATTGTGAGCAAAAAGCCCGGGAGCTGCCGGAAACGAAAGTGATTTTTACTTCAGTGGGACCTTCCGGTCGGGGAGGGATGGTCAATCTCAGCGGGCAATCGGAAAATGCCCAGATTCGCATCAAGGTAGGCGCTCGTTCTGAACGGCAGCGCAGTACTGACGAAATAGTGGAAGACTTGCGCCGCCGCATCGGGGTAGTGCCTGGCGCTAAAATTTCCGTCAAAATGTCAGATGCCAGCCAGGGAGGACCTGCCGGGGCGCCCATTCAGATCAATATCAAGGGGCAGGACCTGGAGGAGCTGGCTCGCCTTGCGGATGAAGTAGTGAAAAGGGTGAAACAGGTGCCTGGAACCCGGGAAGTGGAAAGCAACCTGGAAGCCAGTCGGCCGGAACTGCAGATTTATCTCAAGCGGGAAGTGGCGGCTCAGTATGGTCTGACGGCTACTCAGGTAGCCAGTGCAGTACACCAGGCTCTGGCCGGGGAAACTGCCACCCGGTTCCGTACTGGCAAAGATGAAATAGATGTGCGATTGGCTCTGGAAGACAGCTATGCCGAAAGTCTGGGGCGCCTGGCAGCGTTGCCTTTATCCCTGCCTGGGGGCGGGGTGGTGGCATTGGGTCAGGTGGCAGACCTTTCGGTTACCATGGGCCCGACCTCCATCAAGCGGGAGGAAAATGCCCGGGTAGTGACGGTTTCGGCAGAAAATGTGGGCCGGGACCTGGGCAGCGTCACCAAAGACATTCAAAAGGCTCTGGCCGACCTGCGCTTGCCCCCTGATTATACCCTGGAATATGGCGGGCAGAACAAGGAGATGATGCAATCCTTTGCCAGCCTGGCGCAGGCGCTGGTATTGGCGATAATTCTGGTCTATCTGGTCATGGCAGCTCAGTTTGAATCCTTCCTCTATCCTTTTATCATCATGTTCTCCTTGCCTACTACCTTTATCGGGGTGGTAGCAGGGTTGGCCTTGACTGGCAGAGCCTTTAGTGTCAATGCCTTTATCGGAGTGATCATGCTGGTGGGGATTGTGGTTTCCAATGCCATCGTGCTGGTGGATTACATCAATATCCTGCGGGAACGGGGCAAAGACCGCTGGACGGCCATTCTGGAAGCCGGGCATACCAGGTTGCGCCCGATTCTGATGACTACCCTCACTACTGTGCTGGGGATGATTCCTCTGGCTCTGGGAATTGGCGAAGGAGCAGAGGCGGAAGCTCCGCTGGCTACGGTAGTAGTAGGGGGATTGACCACCTCCACAATTCTGACGCTGGTGTTTGTGCCGGTGGTCTATACCCTGTTTGATGATGTGCGCAACTGGCGCTTTAAAAAATCAAAGATAGGGGGGAATTACCATGAAAGCAAGAATTAAAACCGCAGCCCTTTTCCTGGTTATTTTGCTCACCACTTTAACTTTATCTGATGGGGTAGGAGCACAAACTGCTAATCCTAAAGTGGTGAAGCTCTCCCTGGATCAGGCTATTGATCAGGCTTTAAAACACAGTTCGGATTTGAAACTGGCGCAAATAGCAATAGATAAGGCACAGATTGCTGTGGACAAAGCGGAAAACGGCAAAGAGCAGATGGAAGATGCTAAAGACAAATTGAGCTCGATCGGACAGTGGAATGACAGTTTTGATAACGACCTGGTCATGTATTATTATCCCCGTCAGGCCCGGTATGCGCTAACTATGGCGGAGAAGGCCAAAGCCCTGAAGGAAAAAAAGGTACGCCTGGAAACCCAGCAGCTTTATTATGAGGCTTTAAAAGCCCAGATGATGCGGGATGTCAAGAAACGCAGCCTGGATAAAGCTCAGGAAATGGTGCGGCTGGCTTATGCCAACCAGAAAGCCGGGGTTTTCTCCAAACTGGATGTCCAGAATGCCGAAACCCTGGCCGCATCCGCCAAAGCGGAATATATAGCCTATGAAAATAAGTTTCAGATCGCACGCATGAAATTGAATAAGCAGCTGGGACTGGACCTGGACACTCCCCTGCAATTGACCACTGTGCTCAATTATGTTCCCAGCAATGACCTGGATGTGGAAAAAACCATCAAAGATACGGTGGCTGAATCCCTGGATATTTACAGTGCCAATGAAGCAGCCAGTCTGGCAGCATTGAAGGCTCAGCTGGCAGATAAATATTATACTTCCAATGTTTTTACCAACCGGGAAGCTCAGACGGCCAAAGCAGAGGCAGAAGCGAAAAAAGAAAAAACGGAAGTAGAAGTGCGGCTGGCAGTAAAACAGGCCTATTATACCCTCAAATCTGCCGAGGAGAGGATTAATGTCTTAAAAGCCAGTATAAGTAGGGCCCGGGAGGGACTGCGCATTACCACCCTGCGCTATCAGAAGGGGATGGCAACCAATGCTGAGCTGCTGGATGCCCGGGTTAGCCTGGAACAGGTGGAAGCCCAGTACGCAGAAGCCATTTTCGACTACAATCTGGCACGGGCCCAGTTCACTTCCCGGCTGTTTGTGTTAGCTGGCTCTGAAGCCCAGACTACAGCTTCCACCGGAACCGGGGGGGCAGGATTTTAATGGAAACCAGCGGCAAGCGGGAACAAATTCTGGCGGCGGCGATGGAAGTCTTCAGCCGCCGCGGCTTCCATGAAGCCAAAATGGAGGAGATAGCGGCCGCAGCAGGAGTAGGCAAAGGTACAGTTTATGAATATTTTAGCAGTAAGGCTGAGCTGTTTCAGGAAATGTTTCGGCAAAACATATGTAAGCACCTCTCCCGTCTGGAAGACGCTATAGCGGCAGAAACAACGACAACGGGCAAAATTCAGCGTCTGCTGGAATTGCATTTTCAGTTTGCCTGGGAAGCTCAGGACTTAACCAGGTTAAGTCTGGATTTTGGCCATCTGAATTTTAACCAGGAGTTCAGGCAATGGATTCTCAGACATCAGAGACAAAAGATAGAATTGATTACCCGGCTGGTGAGGGAAGGCCAGGAGAAGGGAGAAATCAAAACAGAACTAAATCCCCATGCGGTAGCGCTGGTTATCCTGGGTACTTTCCATTCGCTGTTCGGGGCAATTATGGCTGGCACAGCCGAAGACAGACTGGTTAATGATATTTATTCCGTAATTATTCAGGGTTTAGCAGGAAAAACCAACAATTAGTCGAACAATATTATAGATATGCATAACCATTTTAAAGAAAATATAGATACCCTGGTGGCAAGGGGAGGACTGAAAAGGTTGAAAAGGATAGAGAAAAAAGTCAGGGGCCGGGCATATCTTTGCCTGGCAGTCTGGCTATTAGGGCTTTTTTTACCTGTTTCTGCTCAGGCTGCGGTTTTTCGGGATATTAGTTATAGCTGGGCGAAAGGGCAAATTCAGCATCTGGCAGCCCTCAATCTGGTCGAAGGTTACCGCGGTTATTTTGAACCAGACAGATTTTTGACCAGAGCAGAGCTGGCCAAAATTCTGATTGAAATAAATGGCCGTGGGAAGGAAGTTCAGAGCCTGCAGAACGTCTGGGGAGTATTTCGTGATCTGAGTCCGAAACACTGGGCCAATGGCTATATTCTCCTGGCCCAGGAACAGGGCTGGGTTAAGGGTTATCCTGATGGTACCTTTCGCCCTGACCAGCCTGTCACTCGACTGGAGCTGGCCTATATCCTCTCCCGTTTGCAGCCTTCTGACCAGGACGTGCCCTGGTGGAATCTCAGTTTCCGTGACCTGGGGAAAATACCGGAGGAGGCCCTGGGGGTTGTAGCTAACGGAGTCAGCAAGGGATGGCTCCAGGGTTATCCTGATGGCACATTTCGCCCCCACAACAAGTTAACGAGAGCTGAAGCTGCGTCGGTTGTCTACCGTTTTCTGGCTGACACAGGCGGACTTTATGATCTGGTAGGTACTGTAACAGCTTATTACCCAGGGGAAAGTGTTACCTTGAAAGCGGGTAATAAAGAAGTAACTTTGCGCCTGGCGCCTGAAGCATTACTGCCCGGTGGTGCCCTGTATAGCGGCTGGTATGGGGGACTAGTACTGGACCAGCAAGGGCGGGTTCTGCTGGCTGGCCCGTTGCAGGGGGTAAGCGCTGAAGTAGCAGTTCAGAGGAATAATAGTTCCAGTAGCGCCTTAACCCGTGACAATGACCAGTATCGCCTCTTCAATGGACAGCAGGAACCCAGCCAGGCTGCGCCGGACCCGGCGGTCAGCCTCAATATTACCAGGCGGGAAATGGGTGTAGATGAGCTGCTCAACCTGACAGGCGGGGCGACTGGATTGGGCGAAACCATTGCCATTATCGATACCGGTGTGGATGCGGCCCATCCTGATTTGCAGGCTAATATCCAGGGCTGGCCCAAAATAGTGGATTGGCGGGATGTAACTGAGGATGGGCTGGTTAATTTAAAAGAATTGCCTGCTGATCAAGGCAATGTAATCCTGGATGGACAGACACTGGGTATAAATTCCGCCTGGAGCAAAAGCGGGCTCTGGCGGGGAGGCTGGTGGCAGGAAAACGGAGTTGACCTGGATTTTAACGGTACCGGTGATGACCGCTGGCCGGTGCTGGTTGCAGATAGCAATAAAAAGGGAATTTATGATACGGTCTGGATTGATACCAACCACAATGGGGATTTTCGGGATGAAACTCCTTTGAAGGTGTTTGCCTCTAACCGCTCAGTACTTAAACTGGGCCAGGGGGAAAAGAAACGGGGGGTTGTCCTGGCTGAGCTGGCCAGTGATGGCTCCAGTTTGCGGCTGGGATTTGACGGCTCCGGCCATGGGACCCATGTCGCCGGGATTGCTGCAGCCAGTGGTCAGGTTAACGGCGTAGCTCCGGGAGCTCGCTTGCTGGTGATTAAAGCCGTGGATTCCCGCGGTCGTTCTGATACCAGTAAGCTGGCCCAGGCCATTAATCTGGCTGCTCGGCTGGGTGCCAAGATTGTAAACCTGTCCATCGGAATCCAGAGTGAAAATGGCCGGAGTTCCATTAACCGCCTTTTGAAAAACCTGTCCGATCAGTATGGTATTATTTTTGTAGTAGCTGCCGGCAATAATGGGCCGGGTTTATCCACTATCACCATGCCGGCAGACACAGCCGGAGTGATCAGCGTAGGGGCCTATATTTCCCCGGCTATGTGGTTACAGGATTACGGTTACAAGGTTAATAGCGATACCCTCTGGTTTTTCAGTTCCCGCGGACCCCGCAAGGATGGCCTGGCTTTGCCGACAGTAGTGGCTCCTGGCAGTGCGGTTTCTACTATACCGGGTGGTGGTTATGAACTATCTGAAGGAACCAGCATGGCTGCTCCCCACGTAGCAGGAGCTATTGCAGTTTTACGTCAGGGAGCCAAAGCTAAAGGATTGCCCGCAACACCTGAACTGATACGACGGGCACTGATCAGGGGGGCTGTGCCCATCAATGGTTATTCAGAAGTAGAGCAGGGAGCGGGCAAGGTCAATCTGGTCAAATCCTGGCTGGTCTTGAAACAGCTGCAGACACCGCCGCCAATGCTGGTGAGCATTAATGGTTATGATTTTGAATCGTTAGCAGGACTTTATGGCAGGGAATTTCGGCCTCTTGTGCTTGACTTGAAAATAACCAATATAGACAGTCAAAACTGGCAAATGCGCTTTGAATCAAATATTTCCGGAACAATCATGAGCCAGAACTATCTTTTGCTACCGTCGCTGACAAGCCGAACCCTACCCTTGCACTTTAACCTGCCAGCTGAACCAGGGCTATATACCTATCATTTGCAGGGTTATGCCGGGCCTAACCCTGAACCGGCGGTGGATTTGCTAACCACATATATTTCTCCGGAAAAATGGCAGACAGATGGCACGATCAAACGATGGCAAAAAGAGGATAATGCTCAGGCTGGGCAGAGTAAAAGATATTTTCTGAGGGTAGAGGAAGGCAGCAGCAAACTGCGGATCAGACTGCAAGTAGAAGGTGGACAGGGAAGAACCAGGCTGCACCTGTTTGACCCCCAGGGACGGGAAGTGGATCCTGACCTGACGGCTTTTGCCGGAGTTAATCCCGATGGCCAGAACCGCCTGGAAGTCAGCAAAGAGGTGCTGAATCCTCAGGCCGGTACCTGGGAGGTAGTAGCCTATACTTCCGCTACGCTGGCCAACTACCAGTTGACTGAATCAAAATACAGCTTGCAGGCTGTTCTGGAGAGGAGCACTGTTACATCAAAACCAGAAGGAGAATTGCTGGTTACTGTCTTCCGGGCCGAACAGGGGACGATGGTGGCGGTGCGCTGGCCTGATGGAAGACCCTATAATGGCATGATCTTGATTGACAGTGACCTTTTACAGGTAACTAGTGGCCGCGTCTATCTCTGGCCCAGACAAACATTAAACCCCGGCTATTGAGAGCCGGGGTTTTCCCTTAACTGCCACAACATCCCTAACAGGAACCAGAAATACGTATTCATCATCGGTACTTCAAAAATATTCTCCACTCCATTGTGGGCCAGTACTCCCGTCAATCCTGCTACCAGGCCAGCAGCCAGCAGGCGATCACCGGGGGCGCGGATGCGCCGGTAGGAACCGATGGCATACCGCCAGGCATTGAAGTAAACAAACAGCAATAGTGCCAAACCGATCAGGCCTGTTTCCGCCAGAGTCTTGATATAGTAGTTATCGACATAAAAAGTACCCGGGATATCATTTTGAGCCGCCACGGCACCGCCAAACCGGCCCAGACCCAGCCCGATCGCTGGCCGTTTCTCCACCTTTTCCAGGGCTGTGGTCCAGCGGACCAGGCGTCCGCCTTTCTGGCTGCTTTCGATATACTGGGGGCTGAGCATATAACTAATGCGGGCGCCAACCGATGGGGCCAGGACTGGTACCAGCAGAGACAGGGCCAGGATGGCCACCAGCAGCCGGCGATTGTAGCAGAAGCCGAAAACCAGCATGGCCAGCAGGAAAGCCAGCCAGGCGCCGCGGGAATAGGTATAGACCAGACATAAGAGCTGGGCAGCCAGGATGCCCCAGTACAGTATGTACTCCGACCAGCGCCGGGCAGAAAGGGCAAAGGCCAGGTTAATGGGAATAAACAGCATCAGATAAGAGCCAAGTACGTTGGGACTGCCGATAATGGAAAAAGCCCGAAATGATATAGATCGTTCTGCCTGGTCTACCCACTTGGCCGGGATGGAAACCCCGGCGGCCTTTTGATAGAGACCATAAGCTGCCACCAGGAATGCCCCCAGCAGGGCCACAAACAGCCAGGTCCGGATTTGGACCCTGTCCCGCAGGAAATTGACGGCCACAAAAAACCAGAGGGAATATTCCACTACAGCTCTGAGGCCATCCAGGCCGATTCTGGTATCGGGGGAGCGCAGGAAAAAGAGGAGCAACATGCCCCACCAGAACAGGATGATATATTTGGCAACTGGTGTGGCCTTAAGCTGCTGCCAGCCCTGAGTGGCTAACAGATAGACAAAGCCCAGACCTACAATAAGGACAAACAGCAATTCATCCCAGAGACCGGCCAGAAGGCCGATGGTTCGCAGGAGATAATCGATGATAGGATAGAGGGCTACTAAAAGCAAAAGCAGGCCAGTAAGATTCAGCCGCACCAGGTACTGATAGGTACCAGAAGATTGCAGGAAGTTTTGCAGCTTTTGGGCCAGTACTTCAAGGAAGGTCAGGAGCTGACGGTAAACCAGGTACAGACGGCTTTGCGGCCAGGCTGGCCAGGAATCCACCGGTTCAGTTACCCAGCGATAAAAGCGGCTATTGATGAAGATGCGATAGAACCAGCTGTTGGCGAGCATTTGTTGCCACATACCTTCTTCCTCACTTCCATATTTCTGTTCTCCATTATACTGATGTTGTAAAAGGCAGTCAAATCAGCTACAATAGACAGAGGTGAGACTGACAGATTTTGCGGGAGTTGGTCAAATTGACGAAAATTCGCGTCCTGCACATTATCGGGGGCGGGGAAATCGGGGGAGCGGAAAATCACGTTCTTTCCCTTCTGGCCGCTCTGGATCAAGAAAAATTTGCTCCTATCCTTTGCTGTTTGGCTCCCCGCCCCCTGTACCAGCGGGCCCGGGAGCTGGGAATAGAGGCCTATGCCCTGGATATGCGCCATAAACTGGATATTCATGTGATAAAAAGTATTTATCAGCTGATTAAGGAAAAGGATATCCAGATATTACATACCCATGGGGTACGGGCTAACCTGGTAGGGAGGCTGGCTGGACTCCGGGCAGGGGTGCCGGTGTCTGTAACCACTGTTCACAGTGTGCTGGAATATGATTATCCTGGTTTGCTGGATCGTCTGGTCAACAGCTGGACCGAAAAATCCACCTGGCGCCTGGTAGACAGGTTTATTGCCGTTTCCCAGCTGCTGGCCAGGGATTTGCAGCGCAAAGGCGTGAACGCTGAAAAGATTAGCCTGATTTATAATGGTATCCCGATACCTGCGGAGCCGACTTCCCCGCTGGACAAAGGGCTGCTACGGCAAGAACTGGGGTTGGAGCCACAGCGGCCGTTATTAGGGGTGATCGGAAGATTACATCCCGTCAAGGGCCAGGCGGTGATGTTACAGGCAGCGGCTCGCCTGGTTGCTCAGGGACGGGAATTTACCCTGCTGCTGGTGGGAGAAGGGCAACAGCGTCAGGAATTGCAAAATCTGACATCAGAACTGGGCCTGACGGGATGCGTGCATTTTCTTGGCTTCCGGTCCGATGCAGCGGAAAAAATTATGCCGGCACTGGACATGCTAATCATACCTAGTTTATCAGAAGGATGTCCGCTGGTCGCTCTGGAAGCGATGATCCGTAAGGTGCCGGTAATTGCTTCCCAGGTGGGCGGTTTGCCGGAACTGGTAGAACATGGTATCAGTGGACTGCTGGTTCCCCCCGGTGATCCGGTGGAGCTGGCGGAAAGAATTGTCTGGCTCTGGGAGCGGCCTCAGCTGGGACGGGAATTGACGGAGGCGGCCTATCTGCGGGCCAGGGAGAAGTTCAGTTTAGACAGAATGGTAGCAGATACGCAAAAAGTATATTTTGAGCTGCTGGCTCGTTTCAGGAAAGGGGAAAAAGACCGATGAACAAGGAAACGGCCCGGGCAGTGGTTTGCCTCTCTTCCATTGACTGGGACCCGATTTGGACCCGTAAACAACAGGTGATGTCCCGGTTGCCCCAGAACTACCGGGTACTTTATGTAGAACCTCCCATTACCCTGTTGTCAGCCTTTAAGGATAAAACCCTCTGGTTCAAATGGACGTTGTGGCTGAAAGGCAATCGTCCCTGGCGGGAGAATATCTGGCTTTATTCTCCGCCACCGGTATTGCCTTTTGGTAATAAATATCGCTGGATCAATAAAATTAACCAGTGGTGGCAGAGCCTCTTTATCCGGCGGCAGATCAGGAAACTGGGCCTCAAGCAGCCCTGGTTATGGATGTACCTGCCAGGCAGTGTGGATATAGTTGACCGCCTGGAACACAGCAAACTGATTTACGATTGTGTGGATGAACATTCCGAATATACCGGGCTGATTGATAAACAGGTGGTACGATCCATGGAAGCCGAACTCTGCCGCCGCTGTGATGTGGTATTTGTTACTGCCCTTGGCCTGTATGAAGATAAAAAAGGCTGGAATCCGCGTACATATTTCATTCCCAATGCAGCCAATCTGGAGCTGTTTGGCAAGGCCCAGGACCAGGCTACCCGGGTGCCGCCGGACCTGGAGCAAATTCCGCCTCCCCGGCTGGGATTTGTAGGGGTAATTCAGGACTGGGTGGACCTGGATTTGCTGGCGGAAGTAGCCCGTCTGCGTCCGAATTGGTCTGTGGTGCTGGTGGGACCGGTAGGGGCTGGGATTGATGTCAGTGCCCTGCAAGCTCTACCCAATGTTTACTTGCTGGGGCGGCGGGAGCAAAAGGAGTTGCCTGCTTATCTGAAGGGGTTTGATGTTTGTCTCAATACCTTCAAAATCAATGACTTGACCCGCAACGTCAGTCCCCTCAAGTTTTATGAGTACCTGGCTTCAGGCAAGCCTATTGTTTCAGTGGATATGCCCCAGGTACGAAATTTTGCCGATGTTGTCAAAATCGCTTCAACCCCGGCAGAGACGGTAGCCGCAGTAGAGGAGATTTTAGGCAGCGACAATGAGGAGCAGAAGGCCAGGCGGCTGGCCAGGGCCCGGGAAAACTCCTGGGAGAGCCGGGTTAAACAAATGCTGGAGATTATTTTAAGGAGGCAGTAAACATGACAGAACCGGTAAAAGTAACAGTCTTTGGTCTGGGCTTTGTAGGGCTGCCCCTGGCCCTCAGTTTTGCCATGCGGGGCTGCAAAGTCTATGGTGTGGATGTCAATGAGGAGCTGGTAGCTGAGCTAAAGGCAGGCATAACCCATCACCTGGAGGCTTATCATAGCACTCCTATTCAGAAAATCCTCAAGGATCAGCTGGCAGCTGGTCGCTTCATTCCCACAACTGATGCCAGTGAGGCCCTGACTAACAGTGACAATTTCATTGTTACTGTAGGCATTCCCGTTAAAGATGGGCGGGCGGATTACAGTCATATCGAAGCGGTAAGCAAAACCATCGCCCGAGGCCTGAAACCCAATGATCTGGTCTTGATTCGCAGTACTGTGGTACCTGGAACTACCCGCAATGTCATCAAGCCCATTCTGGAAGAGCTTTCCGGCCTGAAAGCCGATGAGGATTTCTATCTGGCCTATTCCTCGGAACGGATTGCTGAAGGCAGAGCCTTTGAAGAGTTTGAAAACATGCCGACCCTGGTTTCCGGGGTGGACAGAGCCAGCCGCGACCGGGCCGCCAAGTTGCTCTCCATTGTAACCAAAGCTGATCTTATCCCCTGTTCCAGCATGGAAGTGGTGGAAACTGCCAAGGTAATGGAGAATGTTTCCCGGGATGTTAATATCGCGATGGTCAATGAGTTCGCCCGGTTTACCAAGGCCCTGGGGATTGATATTTTTGAAGTAATCAAGGCTGCCAATACCCATACCCGGGTCAATCTGCTTCTGCCAGGTCCGGGCGTAGGGGGGTACTGTATCCCCAATGCTTTCCACTATCTGGCGCCCAAGGCAGAGGAACTGGGGGTAAATCTGAGTCTGACCCGCATTGCCCGGGAAATCAATGAGCAGGTACCGGAACGGGTGGTAACCATGATTAAACGCAATATGACTCCGGAGTTGCCACCGGTAGTGGCGGTGTTCGGTCTGGCCATGAAGGATTATTCCAATGATGATCGCATCAGTCCGGCCATCCGCATTGTGGAACTGCTACAAAGGGAAGGAATTACTGTACAAGCCTTCGATCCTGCAGTACCAACCCGCTATGAATTTAAGAAAGAAAGTATGGCGGAAGCGCTGGAAGGAGCTCAGGGCATTGTGGTTCTGGCCAGGCAGGAAGGCATCGATTTCCACAACTATGACCTTTTCCGCAGCAAGTTGATCGGGGAACGGCCCTTTATCGTGGATACCCGCAATGTTTACCGCCGGGAAATGGTGGAAGCAGCTGGACTGGTTCTGGAAACCATCTAAACCCATAAATAACGCCCGGGAGCATTTGCTCCCGGGCCTTGAAACTGAGACCTAACGGGTATTGATGGTGAGGACGGAACCTTTCAGCTCATAGCGCAGACTCTTGAGCCAGAAATCCTTGCCTACCCGGATTTCCTGTCCGGCAAATTTCATGGCCGTCGGCCCGATGGATACTTTCCCTTCCAGGGTAACATAGGCATCCTTGCGGTAGGGATTGGTAGTCAGCAAGGTTGAACCATCAGCCCTGGTGGTAACGGTGAGCGCCGGTTTGATTTCCACTTTTTTTACCACCGCATCGGTCACAGCTGTATCAGTAACCAGCTGATCCCCGGTTTTAATGGATTGGGCTTCTTCCGGGCGCACAGCCGGTACGATCACGGTGACTTCGGCATTCTGAGCCTTCAAAGCCTTTGGGGCCAGGAAAAATTTATAGCCGGCACCGGCGATGACCGTTACCAGTCCAATGATCACCAGCAAGTCAATGATATTGATTTTGCCGAATAACCGGCCCTTTTCATCGATGATAGACATGGGTTCACTCCTTTCTTAAATAAGTATGCAAGCAACAAATATTTTTTATTCTCCATTCCTTTACATTTTCCTGCTTGGGAGAAGAGATAAATGAGGAGTTACAAAATTGTCCTATCCGGGTATTATGGTTTTAATAATTTAGGGGACGAAGCTTTATTGGGTGCCATAAGCCAGGGATTAAATGACCGCTGGCCACAACTGGAACTGGTAGTACTGTCTCACCGACCGGAAACGACAGCGGGCCAGCATCAGGTGCGGGCTGTTAATCGCTGGTCTTTGCCTGCGGTTATAAAGGAGCTAAAAAACGCAGACCTGCTGATCAGCGGTGGTGGCAGTCTCTTTCAGGATGTCACTGGCAACAAAAGCCTCTATTATTACCTGGCTATTGTTGAGCTGGCCCACTGGCTCGGGGTGCCGACTTTGATTTATGGCCAGGGGTTCGGGCCCGTTTTGCGTCCCTACAATCGACGATTGGTGGCAGCTGTTCTCAACCGGGTCGACTATATTACCGTGCGGGATAGCGAGTCAGCCCAGGATTTGCGCCAGCTCGGTATAAAGCGGCCTCCTCTGGAAGTGGTGGTGGATCCGGTTCTTGGCCATCAACCCACTGAGACAGAGCGGGCCGCCGGATTACAGCTGTTGACCAGCCTGGGCTGGCAGTCAGGGCAGCCCACCCTGGGTCTGAGCTTACGTCCCTGGCTGGGACTGGAGCACGACTGGCCGGCTCTGGTCACTCTGACCCGCTACTGGCTGGGCCAGGGAGGGCAGATAGTGCTATTGCCCATGCAATATCCGGGGGACTGGCAGGTTCTGGAGCGGTTGCGTCAGGAACTGGCGGGGTCAGGGCCTGTCTGGCTGCCACCATCCTACAGTCTCGACCAGGCAATTGGAATCTATGCCTGGCTGGACCTGGTCTGCGGGATGCGCTTGCATGCCCTGATTTTTGGTGCCCTCTGGCATAAGCCTCTGCTGGGAATCAGTTATGATCCCAAAGTGGAACGGTTTATCGCTGATGTAGGACAGGTGATGCTGGGAAGCAGCGGACATTTGCAGGCAGAGCCCCTGATAGAAAATCTGCAGATGGTCTGGCAGAAACGAGATACTTTTGGTACCGCCTTAAAGGAGAGACTTCCCTTACTCAGTAACCTGGCTCGACGTCCGGCGCAGCTGGCTTTTCAGATTTTGTCGAATGGTGAATTTAGCTAATTGACGGTGTTGAACCGGTTAGTCTATAATAAATATGATAGAGGGGAGGAGAAAAGATGAACTGGAAACGTTATATCGGGATTGGAGCATTGATGTTGCTCTGTACGGGTGCCGGTTTTTTGCTGGGACAAAAAGTCCAGGCGGATACCGGTACACCAGGTTCGTTAGCTGATCCTCTGGCCTCCCAAAGTTATGTCAATCAGGCGGTAAATCCGAAAGTACAGGAATTGCAGGCCAAAATCCAGCAGCTGACTACAAAAGCTACAGCATTAGAACAACAGGTGAAATTGCTGGAACAACAACTGGCCCAGGTAAAGAAATAACCTCAACCCCACCGGCCCAGGTGGGGTCATGGTTTGAGAGGAGGAATATCCATGGAGAGGAGACACAGGGAAAGGGGCTTTGCTGCCCTGGTGGTGCTGCTGCTGGTACTTGTCATAACAGCGGCAATTGGTTACGGAGCTGCTGGCCTCTGGCTGGGGGAAGATTCCCGGAAAGGTCCTGGCCTGCTACCAGGAAATTTGCGCAAATTTTTTGCCGGTGGACCTACCACTTTTCTCTTGTTAGGGGTTGATGCCCGACCAGGAGAAAAGGACGCCCGGACAGATACTATTATAGTGGCCCAGCTGGACCCTGAAAAGAAAAAACTGGTAATGGTTTCGGTTCCCCGGGATACCCTGGTGGAATTGCCAGGCCATGGCCGGGAAAAAATAAACAGTGCCAATGTATATGGCGGTGTGGATCTGGTTAAGCAAGTAGTCTCCGAGATGCTGAATGTGGAAATCGACTACTATATCAAGACCAATTTTGAGGGCTTCAAACAAGTGGTAGATACCCTGGGTGGGGTCAATATTGAGGTGGAAAAGCGCATGGTCTATCGGGACCCCACTGATGGGACGTATATCAACCTCAAGCCCGGTTTGCAGCATTTAAATGGCAAAGAAGCCCTGGACTATGTACGTTTTCGTCATGATGCCCTGGGGGATGTGGGGAGAACCCAGCGACAGCAACATTTTCTGAAAGCAGTAGCTGAAGCAGCCCTCAAGCCTTCGGTGGTTACCAAACTGCCCCAGCTGATGAAGGATATTAACCAGGCAGTCCAGACGGATATGTCAGTGGGCGAAATGGTCAAGTATGCCACTTTGGCCCGGGATTTTGGCCAGCTGGAGATTGTTTCCCAGACTTTGCCCGGTCAATTCTATAACAATCACGGCAGTTACTGGAAACATGATGCCACTATCGCCAGGACCTTAATTGCCGACTTGATGAACGGCAAGACCTATCCGATGATTGTAGGGGCAGATATCAATGAGGATGAGCGGCCGAAGAAGAAGGTAAGCCGTAAGACCCAGGTTGCTAAAGCCAGAGATAGCAAATCAACAACTGGCAGTGAGAAAAAAACTTCTACCCAGCCGGTTAATAATAATCCAACCCAGACGCCAGATTCTAATCAGAACGGCTCAGCTACCGGCAACGGAGGGAATGAGAATTTAGCTCAAACCCCTGCTGGCAGCATTAATGGCAGCGGATCCGCCAGTACGAATAACGGTAGTGGTACGAGCTCTACCTCAGGTGGTGATACGACCGGTGGAACTACCCCGGGAGGAACTACTCCTGTTGGGACGGAACCCGGAGGGAGTGGGAGCGGTGGTACTCCCGTTACTTCCACCCCTGCTCCGGAGAGTGGCTCCCAGACCACGCCGCCATCTCCGCAGGGGTAACAGAGCAAAGGAGGATGGAATTTGCGGCAGCAGATACTGGGGGTTGCCTTTGATCGGTTGACACTAGCCACAGCGGTTGAACGGATAGAAGAGCTGGTAGTATGTGATAGACAAGCCCCTGCCCTGGTGATTACTGCCAATCCGGAAATGGTGATGCTGGCCCGCCGGGATGAGGAAATGGCCCGGATCCTGGCGGCTGGAGATCTGGTAACAGCTGACGGCATCGGGATTGTGCTGGCAGCAAAAATCCTGGGTTGCCCGTTACCCCAGCGGGTAACGGGCATTGATTTAGCCCAGAGCCTTTTTGACCTGGGGAAGTATAGTTTCTTCTTTCTGGGGGCACGGCCGGGAGTAGCAGAAGAAGCAGCGGCCCGGCTTCAGTCTATCTATCCTGGCCTCAAGATCGCAGGCTGGCATGATGGCTATTTTCAGGATGATGAAGGGGTAATAGCGGCAATCAACCGGGTAAGGCCGGATATATTGCTGATAGCCATGGGCATGGGGCGTCAGGAAAAATGGTTCTGGAAAAACCGGCACCGTTTGCAGGTGAAAGTAGGCATCGGCGTCGGTGGCTGTTTTGATGTCTGGGCCGGACGGGTGAGGCGGGCTCCTATATGGTTACAGAAACTGGGGTTGGAGTGGTTTTACCGTCTGATCAAGGAGCCCTGGCGCTACAAGCGGATGCTGGTATTACCAGAATTTTTATTATTAGCCTTAAAAGAACGACTTGTCAGGGGAAAAGCCCGGTAGTACAATGATATAGGAGGGATTGGGAGTGGTCATGGAAGCCAGGGAAATTATGGAGATTATACCCCATCGCTATCCCTTTTTGCTGGTAGACCGCATTCTGGAACTGGAAGCGGGCAAACGAGCGGTGGGTATCAAAAATGTCACTATCAATGAGCCTTTTTTTCCCGGGCATTTCCCCGGTTATCCAGTAATGCCGGGGGTGCTGATCGTGGAAGCGCTGGCCCAGGTAGGGGCAGTAGCCATCCTGTCCCAGGAGCAGTTTAAAGGTCGTTTGGCCTTCTTTGCTGGCATTGACGGCGTGCGTTTTCGCCGCCAGGTCTTGCCGGGTGACCAGCTGCGCCTGGAGACGGAATTGCTGAAACTGAAAGGTACTGTCGGCAAGGCCCGTGGGGTGGCTACTGTCGATGGGCAAGTAGTCTGTGAAGGGGAATTGATGTTTGCCTTAAGCTAATGTCAGAGGACTGGAGAGGAGAAAGATGGAGACAATGGCTTTATCCCTGGCAGCGGCCTGGGGCATGGCTCTATTGACTACACCGCTGGTCAGGAAGCTGGCTTTTAAGGTGGGGGCGGTAGACCAGCCCAACCACCGTAAAGTCCATGCCCGGGTGATGCCCCGCATGGGTGGTGTGGCGATTTATCTGGCTTTTGCAGCCCTGGCCCTGTTGACTCAGGGATATCGTCCGGAAGTCTGGGGGCTGATCCTGTCGGGAGGTATTATTGTAGCAACTGGGTGTCTGGACGATATTATGGAAATATCACCGAAAGTTAAATTGATGGGCCAGGTAATAGCTGCGATCGTATTGATGGCCTTTGGCGTGAAAGTCAGTGTGATCACCAATCCCCTGGATGGGGGTGTGATCTTCCTGGACTGGTGGGCCTATCCGGTTACCCTTTTCTGGCTGGTCGGGATCAGCAATGCTGTTAACCTGATTGACGGCCTGGATGGCCTGGCGGCAGGTACCAGTGTAATCGGGGCCGTCACCATGGGGATTGTGGCCTGGCAACAGGATCCGGCGGTAGCTATCCTGGCCTGGTTGCTGGCTGCGGCTACCCTGGGCTTTATGAAATATAACTTTCATCCGGCCTCCATTTTCATGGGAGATGCGGGCAGCCTCTTTCTGGGCTTTGCCCTGGCGGCCCTTTCCATCATGGGGGTAGCCAAAGGGGCTTTTGTCATGTCGGTGTTCGTTCCCATCCTGCTGGTGGGGGTACCGGTGCTGGATACTACCTTTGCCATCGTCAGGAGAATGGCGAATGGCAAACCCATCTTTCAGGCAGATAAGGCCCATTTACATCACCGCCTGATGGCTTTGGGTTTATCCCACAAACAGGCGGTACTGGCTATTTACCTGATCCACGCTATTTTTTCCCTGGCAGGGATTCTGGTCAGCTTCCTGCCTGCCCGTTTGGGCTGGCTGGTACTGGGGGCGTTGACCTTGCTCGCCTTTATGGGGGGGCGCTGGCTGGGTGTGATTGGGCGGAGAGGCTATGAGGTCCATCACCATAGACACTAAAGTTGGGTAGAGGGTTTCTATCTTCCGGATAGAACCCTTTTATTTTCCAGGAGCGGTAGGGAGGGAAATTGATGAAAAACAGCGCAAAATTCTGGCTTGGGGCAGTAATGCTGCTAGTCCTGCTTCTGGGGGGCGCAAACGGGGCTGGAGCCGCAGAACCCTGGTGGTATTATGAGCAACTGCCTTTGGAGCCGGTAGTGGCAATTTATACAGCACCAGACGGTAAAGAAATCGTAAGTTTGTCCTCTGCCTGGTCTGACCCTGGCAAATTACAGGCCTTATATTATGAGTTAAAAAACAATGTTCACGGTAAGGAATGGGATTACCTGGGTGGAGTGGTTATTTACCCTGATTATCCCCTGGGCCGGGGCGTAGGAGGTCTTTATGTTCCGGAACTGGGCTGGGACAGCAGAGGACAGAGATATGTCACACCTAAACGGCCGATTTTTTTATTTGGCGGTGACGAGCAGACAGAGCTGGCTGATGTCGCCAAAACTATGGCCCATGAATATGGTCACCATTTTACGGTCTACTATTTCTGGACTAAATATGGTGTAACCTTTGACAACTACTGGCGCACTCCCTGGTATGATATCCGGCAGGGGATTCGGGACCCGAGGGTAAATAACGGCAGCCATGCCTGGGACCCGGCAGAGATTGCGGCTGATGATTATGCCCAGCTCTTTGGTTCTCCCCAGGCCCGCCAGTTTACTAAATTCACCAGCCAGTTTGGCTATTTCAGCAGCAGCAGCTATAATCTTTCTCCCCAGGAAAACCTGGCCCTGCCTCTGGCAGCTCAGGTGCCGGGGCTGGAAGCCTACTGGCGGCAGCTGGCCGGTCTGCCTGCAGCTACCAATCAGCCGCCTAAGCCACCCCAGCTGGCATTAACCGGCAGCGGCCAGGATGAAAGGGGCCATTACCTTACTTTCTCCTGGAGTCAGGCGGTAGATGACCGCTATCCTGCCAGCCTGGAATACACTCTGGTCTATCACGGGCCCAATGATACTCTGGCTGCTCCGGTTGCCTATACCTTTGGAGATAACCGGGAGGCCAGGTTTTACCTGGGGCGGGAAACGGGTTCTTATTATTTTCGGGTCTTTGCCAGAGATGCCAGCGGGTATGTGGTTTCCTCGCCAATATTAGCGATAAATCTGTCTAACCCCCCGGCACCGACTGCTGTCCCCAGGGGCTGGTTGTTCTGGGATATTGGGCCCGATTACTGGGGTTATCTCCAGGTAGAGAAAGTAACTGCAAGAAAGATTCTTGTACCCAATGCTTATAACAACTTTGTTCCCTGGGGCAATATCACCCGGGCCCAGCTGGCAGTTTTTCTGCAGCGGGCCTTCCCACAGGCTCCAGCGACCCAAACACCACCGGTCTTCAAGGATACAAGCAACCATAGTTATGCCTGGTATATCAACTGGGCAGCCAGCCGGGGCTGGCTGAAAGGGACGCCCCAGGGCTATTTCTATCCTGACAAGCTGGTGACTAGAGCGGAGCTGGCGGCGGTACTGGCCCGTTTGCCGGGTGTGGAACAATTGCCCGTAGCGCAAAGTGGTGGCCTTTTTCCTGATACCACCAACCACTGGGCCAGGGACATTATCCGGGATGATGTTCGCCGTGGGCTGATGTATGGCAATCAACAGGGATATTTTAATCCGGATCGGGCGACGACCAGAATTGAATTTTCCGTAGCTTTGAGTAAATTGCTTTGAGTTCAGGACAAAAAATAAATTCCCCCTATGGTAGTTATAAAAGCTAACATAGGGGGATTGTTTTTGGGTGCCTGGGTATTTTTTAGTCCGGCACTCTGGCATATTTCAAAGCTGTGGGGGCCTGGCCGGCCGGTAGGAGCAAATCCTGGCTGGTTTTTACTTCGATCTTGACTCCATTGACATTGATTAGCTGATCCAGGGTTCCGCCCAGAATATTGATACCAGCGGTAAGCGAGGCACTGTCACCGATGGCCTGGATTACATAGGGGTAGGTTATGGCATGACTGCCCACAATGGTATTGCCACTGGCACTCTGGGTGATGGCAGTATACTGGGTCAGGCGGATGCCATTTATGGCTATACCTTCAGCCCCCACATTCCAGAGCTCATTGATAATGCGGATCAGGTCATCATAACCGATGGGCGTCTGACTGGAAACGGTGATGGTAATGCCAGGCCCCCGCAGGGGTGCCAGGGCACCGGCAGCTCGCAGGCGGCTGTTTTCTTCCCTCAGGGCGGAAAGGAGACGCTGGCCCTGGCTGGGGTCGGACTTGATCAGGCGCAGGCGGTTCTCCAGCTCCCACTTTTCCTGTAACAGAGCTTCCCGCTTTTCATTCAGGGTCTTGATTACTGAAGCCAGGTTTTCCTGGCTCTGTGCCGTATAGTCTCTGAGGGCTGCTTCCTGGGTGTTGAGCTGGACTGATACCAGCAGCCCCAGGCTGAAAGTGGTAAAAGCCAGAGGTAGCTTTAATTTCTGCCAGTGCATGCTTAACTTCCTTTCTCAGCCGGTGGAGTCAGCGGCTGGCCGTAGCGCAGGGCCAGGGCACCACTGTAGGCCGGCACGAGGATTTTCTGGTGTTGTTCGATTCGGATGGGATAATCCAGAGATTTGAGCACACTATAAGTAAAGCCCCTTTCCACAGCCCGTTTCAAGGCGACGGGGTCCCCGATGGCCTTGATCTGATAGGGGGCGGTCAAACGGTTGGAATTGGTGAAAACGATAAAGCCGCCGCACTTGATATCACTGGAACTGATTATCCGCTCACCATTGACAGCGATGGCTTCGGCACCCCCTGCCCTGAGGTCATTGACCAGGTAGACCAGGTCGCTGTCATGGACCAGATAATCCCAGTAATCCACTTGCTGGTTTTCCTTGCGGGCCAGTTCCAGGGCCTCCGTGCGGTCATTGACCACTATTACCACTCCCGGTCCTTCCACTGGTGTCAGACCGACGAGGGCGCGGGTCAAATCCATTTGGGCCCTGATTGCTTGCAGTGTCAGGCTGCCTTCTGCCTTCTGGCTGGCTTCCCATTCTGCCAGCTGCTGGCGTAGACTGCTGACTTCTTTTTCTATAGCCTTGTTTTCCTTTTCCAGGCGGGAGGCCATGGCGGCCAGGGTCTCTGCCCGCTTGGTATTGGGACCGTTGGTTAACTGGTCATGGATGCGCAAATCGATGGCAATGAGTAAACCGGTCAAAACCGCAATTAAGGCGATAGGGGCTTGCCAGGGTGATAGTTCCCGGCGCTTGAGGGAGAGTTTCATTTTCCTGTGCCTCCTGCAAAATTTCTGGGAATTTATGCGGAAAAGAAAGGGATTTATCAATTAAAAGCGAATTTCTTTATAGTCTTTGGAAGGATAGGGAGGTCAGGGTATGCCCGGCTCTAACACCTATTATAGCATTATCGCTTTGTTAGACATAGCCCTTGTTACTTTTGTTTTATATAAAATCTTTTTGTTAATTAAGGGAACCCGTGCCATCCAGCTCTTGAAAGGGCTGGGTATATTGCTGGCGGTCACCATTATCAGCCAGTGGGCTGGACTCTATACTATTAACTGGTTATTGCAAAAAACGATTGGGATGGTGTTTGTGGCCCTGCCGGTGGTGTTTCAGCCGGAATTGCGCCGCGCCCTGGAACAACTGGGACGGGGCAAAATCTTTGCCAGCTCTTCCCGGCAGCTGGGGCCAGAGGCCAGAAAACGGTTGCTGGAGGAGCTGGTTCGGGCCATCAGCCAGGCCAGTCAGCAGAAAATAGGGATGTTAATCGTACTGGTGGGGGAAAGCAAATTGCATGAATTTACGGAAACGGGTACATATATCGATGGAGTGGTTTCCCGCGAATTGCTGGCTAATATCTTTAGTCCCAATACCCCCCTCCATGACGGAGCGGTAATCATCGATGGGGAGCGAGTGGTAGCAGCGGGCTGTCTGTTACCTCTGTCGGAAAACCGGGAGGTAGGGCGGGAGCTGGGTACCCGCCACCGGGCCGCCCTGGGTATCAGTGAAGTTTCCGATGCGGTGGCTATTGTAGTTTCGGAAGAAACAGGTACCATTTCCGTTGCTCAGGAAGGCAACCTGACTCGCTATTTAAGTGAAAAATCCCTTAAAGAAATGCTGGAGGTTCTATACAGTGCGCCGGAAAACCAGAACCGGCCCTGGTGGAGGAAAGTAAGATGAAAAGATTCTGGGAACGCAATACCGGACTGAAATTGCTGGCTCTCCTGACTGCTATTGTCCTCTGGTTTTACGTCAATCAGCTGGAAACCGGGGGCCAGCAGGAGATTCAGGCGACAGTACCAGTAGTGGTCAAAAACCAGCCAGCACAGCTGGTCATCGTAGAAATGCAGCCCACGGTGAATGTCCGTTACCTGAGAGGAAACAAGACTACCCTGCCGCTCTGGGGCAACCGGACCGGTGCTGAAGTCAAGGCGGAAGTGGATTTGAGCCAGGCCAAAGCCGGCCTGAACTGGGCCAAAGTCAAAGTGCAGGTACCCGAAGATGCCCGCCTGCTGGAAGTGAGTCCGGCCCAGATTGCTATTCGTCTGGAACCCTGGAACAAAACCCGCTAAGGAGGCTGCCTATGGCTATTCGCATCAATAATCTCAGGTTACCGCTGGAACACAGTGAACGGGAACTTACCCGCCAGGCGGCCCGGGAGCTGGGCCTGAAGGAAAAGGATATCCTTAGTCTGCAAATCGTGCGGCGCTCGGTAGATGCCCGGCGCAAGGACAGGATCTGGTTCGTCTATGCCGTTGATGTGGAGGTAACTCAGGAAGAACGGGTGCTGGCCCGCTGCCGGGGCAAAGGGCAAATTGCAGCCGTCTCTACACCGGCTGCGGAACCGGAACTGAACAAAGGCAGTCTGCCTTTGAACCAGCGACCCATTGTGATAGGAGCAGGGCCTGCGGGGCTGTTTGCCGCCTTGCTGCTGGCCCGCTATGGTTATCGGCCGCTGGTGCTGGAACGGGGAGCCGATGTCCACAGCCGGGCAGCAGCGGTGGAGGAATTCTGGAGCACCGGCAACCTGGATCCCCGCAGCAATGTCCAGTTCGGGGAAGGGGGTGCTGGGACCTTTTCCGATGGCAAACTCACTACCCGCATCGATGACCCCCGCCGCTTTCTGGTGCTGAAGGAGCTGGTTAAGGCCGGGGCACCGGAGGATATTCTCTATGTACATAAGCCGCATATTGGTACTGACATCCTGCGTCGCGTTGTGGTCAATCTGCGCCGTCAGATCGAGGCACTGGGCGGGGAGGTGCGCTTCCTGGCCCGGGTTACCGACTTGATTCTGGAAGGAGACCGGATACAGGGAGTCATTGTTAACCATACGCAGGAAATTCCGGCTGAAGTAGTGATCCTGGCAGTAGGTCACAGTGCCCGCGATACCTATCGCATGTTATACCGGCATCAGGTCAGCCTTACTCCGAAAGCCTTTGCCATTGGTGCCCGCATTGAACACCCCCAGGCCCTGATCGACCGGGCCCAGTATGGCGCCTTTGCCGGGCATCCTCGCCTGGGAGCGGCGGATTATCACCTGACCTATCAGGATGAGGAGAGCGGGCGGGGAGCCTACACTTTCTGTATGTGCCCCGGCGGTCAGGTAGTGGCCGCTGCTTCAGAACCAGGCCAGGTGGTGACCAATGGCATGAGCAACCGGGACCGGGCCAGCGGCACCGCCAATGCTGCCCTGGTAGTGCAGGTATTCCCTCCTGATTTTCCCGAGGAGGGACCGCTGGGTGGGATCGCTTTTCAGGAAAAATGGGAACAGGCCGCTTTTCGCCTGGGAGGAGAAAGCTATCGGGCTCCAGCCCAGCGGGTAGAGGACTTTCTGGCCGGTCGTCCCAGTTCAGAAGTAAAAGGGGCCAGTTACCGACCGGGTATTACTCCCGCCGACTTGCATCGAACTCTGCCGCATTATGTTGCCAAAGCCATGGAAAAAGCTATAATAAATATGGATAAAAAACTGAAAGGATTTGCCCACCCCGACGCGGTTTTAACCGGGGTGGAAACCCGCACTTCAGCTCCGGTCCGTATCAACCGGGGAGAAGACCGGCAGGCCCTGGAGATTGCCGGTCTCTATCCGGCCGGAGAAGGAGCCGGCTATGCCGGAGGTATAATGAGTGCAGCGGTAGATGGCTTGAAAGTAGCGGAAGCCATTATCCAGCGCTATCGGGAAGGAGATTACTGAGATGGGAAAATTGTTTGGTACTGATGGGGTACGCGGTATTGCCAATCAGGAATTGACCCCTGAGCTGGCTTTTCGCCTGGGCCGGGCCGGGGGTGCAGTGCTGGCCCGGGCAGCCCGGGAACAGGGGATAGAGCGGCCAGCACTGGTGATCGGCCGGGATACCCGCATTTCCGGCCAGATGCTGGAGAGCGCTCTGGTAGCCGGTCTTAATTCAGCAGGAGTGGATGCCTGGCTGGCCGGGGTGATTCCCACGCCGGCGGTAGCCTATCTGATCCGGGCCTACGGAGCCCAGGGCGGGGTAGTGATTTCCGCTTCCCACAATCCAGCTCCGGATAATGGGATCAAGTTTTTTGGCCCCAGTGGCTATAAGCTTACTGATGAACAGGAGGAAACTATCGAAGCCCTGCTGGGCGAAACGGCAGAGGAGGACCACCTGCCCCGGCCCATCGGGGCCCAGGTGGGCCGGGTGCGTCAGCTGGAGGATGCGGAAGATCGCTATCTGGCCTTCCTCAAATCCACCATCCCGGGCGACCTGCGCGGCCTGAAAGTGGTGGTGGATTGCGCCAATGGGGCCGCCTGCCGGGTTTCCCCCCGCCTGCTGCGGGAACTGGGGGCGGAGGTTTTGGTCATCAATGACCAGCCTGATGGGCTCAATATCAATGCCGGCTGCGGTTCGACCCATCTGGACGCTCTCAAGGCAGCGGTGGTGGAACACGGGGCTCAGGTGGGGATCGCCCATGATGGTGATGCTGACCGGGTGCTGGCTGTGGATGAAAAAGGCCAGGTTATCGACGGGGATGTAATCATGGCCCTCTGCGCGCTGGCATGGCAAAAACAGGGCCGACTCAAACAGAATACCCTGGTGGTAACGGTGATGACCAACCTGGGCTTACATCTAGCTTTAAAGCCCAGGGGCATCAACATCCTGGAAACCAGGGTAGGGGATCGCTATGTCCTGGAAAAAATGCTGGAAAGCGGCGCCGTCCTCGGGGGCGAGCAATCAGGGCATATCATTTTTCTGGACTACAACACTACCGGTGACGGGGTGTTGACGGGATTGCAGTTACTGCATATTATTAAAGAGGCGGGTAAACCCGCTTCCGCAACAGCTGCGGTGATGGAACGCCTGCCCCAGTTCCTGGTGAATGTGCGGGTGAAGGATAAGGAGGCGGCCATGGCCAGCCTCAAGGCCCAGGAAGCTATCCGCCAGGCGGAAGCTCAGCTGGCCGGCCAGGGCCGGATTCTGGTGCGGCCTTCCGGCACTGAACCCCTGATCCGTGTGATGGGCGAAGGCCGGGACGGAGCCTTAGTGGAAAAACTGGTACGGGAAATTGCCGCCATTTTTGAACAGATGTAGGCTAAAAGCAGCGGGCCGCCTGCTGCGGGCGGCCCCCTGGCCTTAATTTTTTAAGGGGGTGAGACATGAAGAAAAAGAGCAACGGGCATACTGAAAAAAAGCGCCGGGACTCCTGCGGGAGTTGACGAGGTGAGGGAGCATCGAGGTTTCGGCGGATGCCCTCCGGTGAGGGGCCCAGGCCGTAAGGACGGGACAAAACCTGGCAGTGATGCCAGGGCCAAAACCCGTACCGGGGCCCGGATTTTGGCTTGAGGAGGATAACTTGCATGTGTGGAATCGTCGGCTATATCGGTAGTAAACCGGTTGTACCTATATTGCTGGATGGACTGGCTAAACTGGAGTACCGGGGTTATGACTCCGCCGGTATCGCTGTTTTGACGGAAACGGGCATTGAAGTGGAAAAAAGCGTGGGCAAACTGGCCGTACTGGCGGAAAAACTGGCCCACCATGCTCCCCAGGGTACTCTGGGCATCGGCCATACCCGCTGGGCCACTCATGGCCGCCCCAGCGATATCAACAGTCATCCCCATACTGACTGTGCGGAAAAATTTGCGGTTGTCCATAACGGGATTATTGAAAACTTCCAGAAGCTGAAGGAATGGCTGGCCGCCAATGGCCATACCTTCCGTTCGGAAACGGATACTGAGGTACTGCCCCACCTGGTGGAACATTTCTACCAGGGCGATTTGCTGGCCGCCGTTCGGGAAGTGGTGAAACACATTGAGGGCTCCTATGCCCTGGGCATCATCTGCCAGGATGAGCCCGACAAAATCGTGGCCGTGCGCAAGGACAGCCCGCTGGTGGTTGGCCTGGGTCAGGGGGAGAATTTCATTGCCTCTGACATCCCCGCCATTCTCAGCCACACCCGCGATACCTATATTCTCAATGACGGGGAAATGGTTCTGCTGACTGCCAATGAGGTCAAGGTCTTTGACCAGCAGGGGCAGGAAATCAACAAGGAAGTCTTCCGGGTCCACTGGGATGTGGAAGCAGCGGAAAAAGGCGGCTATCCCCATTTCATGCTGAAGGAAATCCACGAACAGCCCAAGGCCCTGCGGGACACCCTCTCCGGCCGTCTGGCCACCGATAACTCCCGGGTCCTGCTGGAAGAACTGCAAATGACACCGGAGGAAGTAAAGCAGATCAAGAAGATATTCATCACCGCCTGTGGTACCGCCTATCACGCCGGAATTGTGGGTAAATATGTCATCGAAGACCTGGCCCGCATTCCGGTGGAAGTGGATATCGCTTCCGAATTCCGCTACCGCAATCCCATTATCGACCAGGATACCCTGGTAGTGGTGATCAGCCAGTCCGGCGAAACCGCCGATACCCTGGCTGCCCTGCGGGAGGCCAAAAACCGCGGCGCCAGAGTGCTGGCCGTTACCAATGTGGTGGGCTCTTCGGTGGCCCGTGAAGCCAATTGGGTGATTTACACCTGGGCTGGTCCCGAAATCGCCGTGGCCTCCACCAAGGCCTACACCACCCAGCTGGTGGTGATGTACCTGCTCGGCCTCTACCTGGCCCAGCAGCGGGGTACCCTTACCCAGGAGCAAATCAGGGAAGTGGTCACCGCCCTGCGGGAACTGCCCGCTCAGGTGGAAGCCATCCTGGGGCGGGAAGAGGAAATCAAGGGTTTTGTGCAGAAATACGCCCACTGTGAGGATGTGTTCTTCCTGGGCCGCAGCATCGACTATGCAGTGGCTATGGAAGGCTCTCTCAAGCTGAAGGAGATCTCCTATATCCACGCAGAGGCCTATGCCGCCGGGGAGCTGAAGCACGGTACCCTGGCCCTCATCGTCGAGGGGATTCTGGTGCTGGCCCTGGCTACCCAGATGGATGTCTTCGATAAGATGGTGAGCAATATCAAGGAGGTCAAGGCCCGCGATGCCTCGGTGGTGGGCATCACTTTCGAAGGGGAAGAGGAGCTGGCCAAGAGTGTGGATGAGGTGATCTATATTCCCCGCACCCATAAGCTGACCAGTGCGGTGCTGACGGTAGTGCCCCTGCAGTTGATCGCCTACTATGTGGCGGTGGCCCGCGGCTGTGATGTGGATAAACCGCGGAATCTGGCCAAGAGTGTGACTGTGGAGTAAAATGAAAAGGAAAAGGGTTGAGCGACTGTATATTTCATTTAAATCTTTTCCCTGTGTGAAAAAAGTGGTTCTGTTGAGAGAGTGTTAAGGGAAAAGGTTTAAGGTTCAAGTGATAGTGAAAAAGATGAGGGATAAGTGGTGAAGCCTTGAGAAATGAGGGTTTTACGCCACTTATCCCTTTTTCCTTTTGTCCTTGAACCTGTCCATTCGGACAAACTTTTTTCGCACAAAATAGGAGCATGATTGGGAATTTTTAGTAGAAATATAGCTTAATTACGGAAAAACTTTATTACCTCCCAAAAAATGACATGTAGAGTTTATGCGGGGTGGAGGGTTTGGAAATGGAAAGGGTTTTTTTTAAATCAACATCTGGCGGTAATCTGGACTTTTTCTATGTTTAGGAAATTATTGGAAACAATGGAAACGTGTCGATTAAATGGGTTGCATAATTTTAGCAAAAAATAGAGGACATAAATTCTATTGGCTAACACGTGCACAAAAAGTTTAATTCAGGTTAAAATAAGCAGGAAAAGCCCGCTTTTTGCAGAATATGACCCGAGGGACTAATGTCAGTAAATTTCTGGGGGGATTTTTATGGATAAAGGTAAAGTGAAGGAAAAATTACATAATTACACAAGAGCAGTAGAAAGGTTGCGGGAATCGCTGGCCAGAGATGAAAACGATGATATTGTTCTGGATGGCGTAATTCAGAGGTTTGAATTTACTTATGAGTTGTCCTGGAAATTATTGAAAGCATATTTGGCCTATACTGGTATAGCTGAGGTCAGAACACCCAGGGAGGCCTTTAAGGAGGCTTTTGCAGCAGGTTTGATAGTAGACGGCGATATCTGGTTGGAGATGATTGATGACAGAAATCTGACATCCCATACCTATGATGAAACTGAAGCCAGACGTATTTTTGAAAGAATAAGAAACAAGTACTTCAGAGAATTGTTCAAACTTAAAGAAATTATCAGCAAGGAGATGGAACAATGAGATTCGGCCTGGAACAGAGGATTATTGAAAAAATTGTTTCAGTAATAGATATGTGCAAGGTAGTACAAAAAGCTGTTATTTTTGGGTCCAGGGCGAGAGGTGATTTCCGGTATAACTCCGATATAGATATTGCAATATATATGGACGGTAAACCCTATCCGGGATTTTTTGCTGATCTTGATAATGCTGCTGAAATATATAAAATTAATGTGATTGATATGGCCAGCGTTACCAATGAAAAACTGAGGCAAAATATTGAAAGGGAAGGGATTGAAATATACAGAAGAAATAATTAATAAGGAGTCCTAGCTAAAGTTTTAGACGCCCTGGTAAGGGGTGTCTTTTTTATTACCTTTTTTAGCCAGATGGCTAAACTGCGCAAAATGGGGCAAACTAGGTATGTGAAAAATTTTGGCGAAATGGTGAGTGCTGCATGAATGGAGAAAGAAACTTGCTTAGCCCCAGAGAGATAGAGCAACATGCGCTGGAATTAGCCCAACAGCATGTAATCGGCAAAAAAGCTCGTTTCCCGCGGGCCCTGTTGGCCGGGGTGAAACGGCATTACCAGACCATACTTGAGGTTTATCAGACTCTGGATAGAGAGCTGGACCGGGAGCAGCCCCTGCCACCAACGGCGGAGTGGTTGCTGGATAATTTCTACTTACTGGAGGAACAGGTCAAGGATATCCAGCACACCCTGACCCGCAAACCTCACTTGCGCTTACCTTTGCTGGAGAATAAGGAGATGGCAGGATTACCCCGGGTATATGGGCTGGCCAGGGAGCTGGTGGAACATACTGATGGCAATCTGGATGAAGGCAAAATCCTCAGCTTTATCGGGGCCTATCAGCAGCGGCAGGTTCTGGCCATGACGGAATTGTGGGCTCTGGCGGTGATGCTGCGCATTGCGCTCCTGGAACGGATTAGCCAGCTTTGCCAGGAACTGAAGGTCTGTCACCGACAGCGGCAACGGGCCTGGCAGGTAGCAACCCAGTTGCAGGCGGGGGAACTGCGTCGGCTGGTCCGGGAACAAAGGGAAGCTGGCGGACTGGAGCCTGCCTTTCTGGAACTGCTGGTACAGCAGTTGCGCCGGCAGGGCGGCAAAGCAGCCCCTTTGCTGGCGGAGCTGGAACAGGAACTGGCTGCGAGCCAGCTGAGTCTGGAGGAATTGATCAGGGAAGAGCACGGACGGCAGGCGGCCCGGCAGGTAGCTATGGGGGCCGCTATTACCAGCCTCAGGTCAGTAGCGGCTCTGGACTGGAATGAAATTTTTGAGGCTTTGAGTCAGGTGGAAGCCATGTTGCGGCAGGATCCTTCTGGCCATTATTCCCGGATGGATTTTGCCTCCCGGGATTATTACCGGCATGAGATTGAAAAACTGGCCCGGTATTACCAGCTGCCGGAAAGGCTGGTTGCCGAACAGGTACTGACCCTGGCCCGGGCTGCTGCGGAACAGGGTAAAGGTGAGGCTGCGCGGCATGCAGGGTATTACTTGCTCGGTGAGGGCAGAGGAGAACTGGAGGATAAACTGGGGGGACGGCCCCGGGGCCTGGGGGGGTTGCGGAGCTGGCTCCGTCAGCATCCCTACCGGGTCTATTTCGGTTCCCTCGTTTTCCTGACTCTGGCAGTGATAGGGCTGTTGATGGGGTATGTCAGCCGGGCCCAGGGGGGGTGGAGCTGGAGGCTGCTGGCTTTGCTTCCTCTGGTGGCTTTGCCGGCCAGTGAAATCGCTTTAACACTGGTCAATTTCTGTGTCAGCCGGCTGTATGCTCCCCGGCCTTTGCCCAGGCTGGAACTGCGGGAAGGCATCGGGCCGGAAAATAGCACAATGGTAATCATTCCTACTCTGTTGCCTAAAGCCAGTAAGGTGCAGGAGCTGGTGGAAAAGCTGGAGGTTCATTATCTGGCCAACCGAGAGGAAAATTTGTATTTCGCTCTGGTGGGGGATTTCAAAGATGGTCCAGAGCCAAAGGCTGCCGATGATGAGGAAATCGTGGCTACTGCTCTGGCGGGGATTGCCGAGTTGAACCGGCGTTATGCTCCGCAGCGACCGCGCTTTTTTTACTTCCATCGGGAGCGGCGCTATAATCCGGCCCAGGGCCAGTGGCTGGGCTGGGAACGGAAGCGGGGGGCTATCATAGAGCTCAATGACCTGCTTCGGGGCGTTCCTGATACCAGTTTTACTGTACTAAGTTGTGAACGGGAGCAGTTGCCCAGGGTGAAATATATCATCACCCTGGATGCTGATACCAGTTTGCCCTTAGGGACAGCCCGCCAGCTGATTGGTACCATGGCCCATCCCCTGAACCAGCCGGTGGTTGACCGGCAACGGGGTCTGGTGGTGCGGGGACATGGCCTGTTGCAGCCCCGGATTGGGGTGCAGCTGGAAAGTGCCAATCGCACCTGGTTTAGCCGGATCTTTGCCGGCCAGGGAGGAATAGACCCCTATACCACTGCCGTTTCTGATGTTTATCAGGACTTGTTCGGGGAAGGGATTTTCACCGGCAAAGGTATTTATGATCTGGATACCTTCCAGACCTTGCTCAAGGAAGCTATACCGGAAAATGCCGTCTTGAGCCATGACTTGCTGGAGGGGAGCTATCTGCGGGCCGGGCTGGTGACGGATATTGAACTGCTGGATGGCTATCCCGCCCGCTATCTGGCCTATTCCCTGCGCCAGCATCGCTGGGTGCGGGGAGACTGGCAGCTTTTGCCCTGGCTAAAAAGCCGGGTCAAGGATCGGCAGGGGCAGTGGCGGCCCAATCCCCTTTCGCCGCTATCCAAATGGAAAATCTGCGATAACCTGCGCCGCAGTCTGGTCAGCCCGGCTCTGGTGCTACTGGTAGTGCTGGGAACAGGGCTGCTGCCGGGTAGCAGTCTGGTCTGGCTTGGCCTGGGCCTGGGAACAGTAGCTCTTCCCACCCTGCTCTATTTATTGAGTGAAGGGGTACAGGGGCGGACGGTGCTGACAGGGGTAAGGGCCAGTGTATACCAGTCCCTGTTGCAGTTCCTTTTCCTGCCCTACCAGGGCTATTTAATGCTGGATGCCATTATCAGGACGTTAGTGCGGGTGCTGGTGACCGGCAAAAATCTGCTGGAATGGATTCCGGCCGCTGAGCTGGAGACCTTGCTGAAAAACGACCTGGCAACCTATTACCGCAAGCTGTTCATGGCTCCGCTGGCCGGGGTGCTGGTAGCAGTTCTGGCCTGGGGACGGGGAGAAAGCCCGGCAACAACAGGGCTTGGCCTGCTGGTTGGCCTGACCTGGCTGCTGGCCCCGGCGGTGGCCTGGTGGGTAAGCCGGGATTATATGCGAGCGCCAGAACGCCTGACAGCGGCGGAGGAGGCGGAACTAAGGCGGCTGGCCCGGCAAACCTGGGCCTATTTTGAGGACATGGTGATAGCCCAGGACCATTATCTGCCTCCTGATAATTACCAGGTGGATCCGCCTAAAGGGGTGGCCCATCGCACCTCTCCCACCAATATCGGATTATTGCTGGTCTCCACTCTGGCCGCCCGGGACCTGGGTTTCCTGGGGACAGGGCAAATGCTGGAGCGAATCCAGGCTACTCTGGCTACGGTGGAAAAACTGGAAAAATGGGAAGGCCACCTGTATAACTGGTATGATACCCTGACCCTGCGGGTACTGCGGCCTCGCTATGTCTCCACTGTGGACAGCGGTAATTTTGTCGGCTATTTGCTTGTACTGGCGGAAGGAATAAGGGAATATCTCAAGCGACCTGGGCTGGAGCCGGTTTTGCTCCGGGGGCTGCTGGACACGATCGCCCTTTATAATGAGGAAGCAGGCAACGCAGGGGCCATAACTACCGGGGAGCTGGAAAGCCTGCTGGCCCGTGCAGAAAGCAGCCAGGCGGAATGGCTGGTTCTGCTGGAACAGCTGGAAGAGCAGCTTCAGGGGAGGACCAGTTCTTACTGGGGCCAGAAGGTGCTGGCTATGGTGCAGGCCTTGCGGGCGGAAATGGCCTGCAACCAGGAGGAATTACGGAGTCGAGGCGAGGACTTGCTGCAGCGAATTCAGAATCTGGTGGAAAATACCCGTTTTGCCCCCCTGTACGACTCCCGGCGCAAGCTCTTTTCGATCGGTTACCATGTTGATGAAGGGCAGCTGACCAAATCCTATTATGACCTTCTGGCTTCAGAAGCGCGTCTGGCCAGCTACCTGGCCATTGCCAGGGGAGAAGTGGAGGCTCGCCACTGGTTCCGGCTGGGGCGAAAGCTAACCCGGGTAGAGGGGGATAAGGGACTGGTCTCCTGGGCGGGGACCATGTTTGAATACCTGATGCCCCTGCTGGTAATGCGCACCTATGAAAACACCCTGCTGGATGCCACCTATTCCTTCGCCGTCAGAGTGCAACAAAAATACGGCCAGGAGCGCGGGGTACCCTGGGGGATATCGGAGGCAGCTTATTATGCCTTTGACCTGGCCCTCAATTACCAGTACAAGGCTTTTGGCGTGCCTGACCTGGGTCTGAAGCGGGGCCTGGCCCAGGAACTGGTGGTAGCCCCCTATGCCACTATACTGGCTCTGCCCCTGGTGCCGCGAGCGGCTCTGACCAATTTGCGACGGCTGCGGGAAGAAGGGCTGGCAGGCATCTACGGCTTTTACGAAGCCATTGATTATACCCTGGGGCAAAAAGCGGTAGTCAAAAACTACATGGCTCATCACCTGGGCATGAGCCTGCTGGCTCTTACCAATTTTTTCACCGGCAACAGTATGCAGCAGCGTTTTCATGCCAACCCGGCTGTGAAAGCGGCGGAAATCCTGTTACAGGAGCGCATACCGCTGAAAGTGAGTATTATTAAGGAACAACGGGAAGCCTTTCGGCCCCGGCAGCGCAAATTTCAGGATGAACCGGAAGTGGTCAGGAAATACGGAGTGCCGGAGCGGGAAATGCCCCGGGTGCATCTGCTGTCCAATGGCTCCTATTCCCTGTTGTTAACCGATGGAGGAGCGGGTTACAGTAAATGGCAGGATCTGGCCTTGACCCGCTGGCAGGAAAACTGGCCCGGTTTCTGCAGTGGTTTTTACATCTATATTCAGAATCTCAATGCCAATAATGTCTGGTCTGCTACTTTTGAACCTTACCGGGTGGAGCCGGAGTATTACCAGGTGATTTTTGCGCCGGATAAAGCGGAATATTTGCGCAAGGATGGGAATATTGAAACCCACACTCGAATTACCGTTTCTCCGGAGGATAATGCGGAAATCCGCACTGTCACTCTGACCAACCACAGCCAGTACGAACGAGTGGTAGAGGTTACCAGCTACCTGGAGGTTGTGCTGGCGCCCCCGGAAGCGGATGCTGCCCATCCTGCTTTCAGCAAACTGTTTGTGACTACGGAGTTTGTACCTGGATATGATTGTTTGCTGGCGGTGCGCCGACCCCGCAGTCAGGGGCAGAAACCCCTTTATGCCCTGCACAGCATTAGTGTTAAGGGTGAAGTGGCAGGGGATCTGCAATACGAAACCGATCGGGCCAAATTTATCGGCCGTAATCGCAACCTGGACTATCCCCTGGCCCTGGCGGTGGACCAGCCTCTTTCCAACAGCAGTGGGGCGGTGCTGGATCCCATCTTCAGCTTGCGGCGGCGGGTGCGACTTAAACCAGGACAATCGGCCCAGGTGGCTTTTGTCCTGGCAGTAGCGGAAACGCGGGAAGAAGCCCTGCGCCTGGCGGATAAATATCGGGATGAAAAGGCCATTGCACGAGCTTTTGAACTGGCCTGGAACCGCAGCCGCCTTGAGGCTGATTATCTGGATCTGCCTGCCCGGGAGGTGGAAACTTACCTTAAACTGATTCCAGCCTTGCTCTTTCCCGGACCGGCTCGCCGCCAGTACGCAGAGGTGATCGCTGGCAACCGGAAGGGACAGCCTGATCTCTGGCCCTTTGGTATCTCTGGTGATTTGCCCATCGTGCTGGTTCGGATTGCTGATCAGGAGGAAGTCGAGCTGGTACAGCGACTGCTGCGGGCCCACGATTTCTGGCGGCGCAAAGGGCTGGCGGTGGATCTCGTATTGCTGGTGGAGGAAGAAGAAGGATACACGCGGCCGCTGCAGGACCGGATCCGGGAACTGATCCTGGTCAGTCCGGCCCGGGAGCTGTTCCAGCGCAAGGGTGGAGTTTATCTGCTGGTCGAGCGGCAGTTAACCGAGGCGGACCGGACCCTGCTCTTTACGGTAGCGCGCCTGTGCTTTACTGCTGCTACCTCCTGGGAAGAGCTGGCGGCCAATCCCCGCTACCGGCCGGCCCTGCCGGAACTGGTGCCTGAAGCAGCAGAGGAGGAAGAGGAGACAGTGCCGCTAGAGCCCGGTTCCCTGCTTTTTTACAATGGCCTGGGCGGGTTTAGCCCTGACGCCAGGGAATACGTGATCTGGCTCAAGGAAGGGCAAACAACTCCGGCTCCCTGGCTCAATGTGCTGGCCAATCCCGATTTTGGCTGCAATATAACGGAAGCGGGGGCAGGCTACACCTGGGCGGAAAACAGCCGGGAAAACAAACTCACCCCCTGGTCCAATGATCCGGTAAGTGACCCGCCCGAGGAGGTCATTTATCTGCGGGATGAAAGCAATGGCCGCTACTGGAGCCTGACGCCCCAGCCTATCCGGGAAAAACGGGACTACCTGATCCGCCATGGGCAGGGTTATACGGTGTTTCAGCAGCAGGGCCACGGGCTGGGCCAGGAATTAACTGTCTTTGTAGCCGGTCAGGATCCGGTTAAGCTCTGTCTGGTCAAGTTGCATAACTACTCTTCCCGGCCGCGACGACTGACTTTGACCTACTACCTGCGCCCGGTTATGGGGGTAGACAGCGAGAGCACAGCTCCCTACCTGGTCAGCCGCAGCTATGGGGAAAAAGGCATCCTGCTCTTTACCAATACCTATAACCACGATTTTTCGGGCCGCCTGCTTTTTGTTGACTGTTCCGAAAGCAGACGCAGCTGGACGGCTGATGGGCTGGAGTTTATCGGGGCCAATGGCACTCTGGAATTCCCTGCGGCTATGAAACGGACCGGGCTTTCCGGCCGGGTGGGGGCTGGGCTGGTGCCTGCCGGGGTAATGCAGACAACCCTGGAGCTGGCTCCCGGCGAAACCCGGGAAGTGGTCTTTCTCCTCGGCCAGGCCCGCTCGGAGGCAGAGGTGGAAACCCTCTGCGCCCGTTATAGCCGGGTGGAGGAAGCCAGAGCCGAGCTGGCACGGGTCAAAGCTTTCTGGCAGGAGCGGCTGGGAGCCCTGCTGGTAAAAACCCCGGATCAGGCCCTGGATTTACTGCTCAATGGCTGGCTGCTTTATCAAGTGATAGCTTGCCGGCTCTGGTCCCGGGCAGCTTTCTACCAGTCCGGAGGAGCTTATGGTTTCCGGGACCAGTTGCAGGACGTGATGGCCGTGGCCTATACCTGGCCAGAGCTAACCAGGAAGCAGATAATGCTTCATGCTGCCCATCAGTTCCTGGAGGGGGATGTGCAGCACTGGTGGCATCCGGGGGCGGAGAAAGGCATACGCACTCGTTATTCCGATGACTTGCTCTGGCTCCCTTATGTGACTGCTGACTATATCAGGGTGACCGGTGACTGGTCTATCCTGGCGGAGGAAGCTGGTTACCTGGAGGATGAGCCTCTGGCCGCCGGGGAAGATGAGCGGTACAGCATACCCAGGCAGTCCCAGCACCGGGAGAGTCTTTACCAGCACTGCCTGAGGGCCATCGACCATGCCCTTAAATTCGGGCCCCATGGCTTGCCCTTAATGGGTTGCGGGGACTGGAATGATGGCATGAACAAGGTTGGCCACCGGGGCCAGGGGGAAAGTGTCTGGCTGGCCTGGTTTCTGTGTACCGTGCTGGAGCGGTTTATCCCCATCTGCCGGGCCCAGGGGGACCTGGAGCGGGCTGAGAAATTCACGGATTTGCGCCAGCAACTGGCTGAAGCTATTGAAAAACATGCCTGGGATGGCAGCTGGTATCGCCGGGCCTATTTCGATGACGGCACTCCCCTGGGATCGGCGGAGAACAGTGAGTGCAAAATCGATGCTATCGCCCAATCCTGGTCGGTAATTTCCGGCCTGGGACGGCCCCGCCGGGCGGAGGAAGCTATGCGGGCGGTAGAAAACTATCTGGTGGACCGGGAAGCTGGGATTATCAAGCTTCTGACTCCACCCTTTGGTGATGGCGAGCTTGAACCCGGCTATATCAAGGGCTATGTGCCGGGTGTGCGGGAAAATGGCGGCCAGTACACCCATGCCGCTGTTTGGACCGCACTGGCCTTTGCCCTGCTGGGCCAGGGGGACAAAGCAGGAGAGCTGCTGAGTCTGCTCAACCCCATCAACCACGCCCGCACCAGTATCGAAGCCATGCGCTATAAAGTAGAACCCTATGTCCTGGCTGCTGATGTTTATGCTGTTGCCCCCAATACCGGCCGGGGCGGCTGGACCTGGTATACCGGGGCCGCCGGCTGGTTCTACCGGGTGGCTATTGAGCATATACTGGGGCTGAAAAAGGAAGGGAACCGGCTGCGTTTCAATCCCTGTATTCCCCGGGACTGGGCGGAGTATCAGGTGCAGTACCGCTTTGGTTCTACCCTCTACCTGATTCAGGTGCGCAATCCTGAGCGCATGAATCGAGGGGTAAAGAGGGTAGTGGTGGATGGCAGGGAAAAGCAGGATGGAGCGGTGGAGCTGGTGGATGATGGGGAGCAGCACCGGGTTGAGGTGATCATAGGGTAAAAGAAACCAGGGACACCGTTAGGGTAGTGTCCCTGGTTTCTTTGCTTAATACTAGCTAGGGTGAACATAAGGGAGAACGGTTTTGATCAGTTTTTTTACCAGCTCAAGTTCTTTTGGTGAGCATTTATTAAGTAATTCATTTATTTCAATATCACTAACATAATTGTAGGCGTTACCGACATCATGTATATAATAATTATTGTAGGCGGTTTTACCGAAAACGAGGAAATCCAGAGATACATGCAAACAATTAGCTACTTTAGCTAAAACGGGAAGGCTCATTTGTCGTTCTCCCCGTTCCAGTTGACCGACATAGTAGTCTGACAGCTCGATGATTTCAGCAAATTCTTCCCGGGAAAGCCCCAGTTTTTCTCTTTCTGTCCGTATTCTCTGTCCAATTTCTTTATTATTTATTTCCTTATTTTTTTTCATCCTGTTCACTCCCTGCTCAAAAATACTTTATCCAATTTCCAGCTGCAACTGAATATGCAACAAGCATATATTTTTTGTTTGCATTGATCCGAATTTTGTTGTAAAATTATGTTAATCTTTGGATACAGGGAGTGGAAAATGGGTGGGAAAGAAGGATAAAATAGAAATAGCAAGAAGTATCCTTACTAATGCCATGAATATGAATTTGAGCACAGATATTCTTCTTAAAATAAGTCAAAAAATTGATAAGTATATTGTTGAATATTATCAGATGTGTGACGGTACGAACACTGAATTTGAAGAAAAAGAAAGTCAATAACGGAAATCAAACTTCGGTTGCTAATCTGGCAATCAAAGTATTTTTTTGCAGGAAATAGCTTATAAAGATAGAATTAAATAGCTAAGAAAAAAATAAGGAGGCCAAACATGAAGCTTCAGCAATTGCTTGAGCAACTGCAAACTGATGGAGTCTGGTGTCTGGCAGTGCTTCTCCTATATAGAGATAGGAAGTTCTATACGACCTCACTGCCCCGTTATAGCCTGGTACAAAAATATCTACGCCTGGGAGAAAAAATAGTGGTAGTTAGCCTTAAACAGTATGATGTTGATTGGTCTTATATGATTGGCATCGAAGCATTTCCTCTCACTGGTATTGAATTTTCTGAGACAGATGGGAAAATTATCATAAAACGAGATTACATCGAGGTAGAAAAAATTTTACGAGGAGAAGAGTATCTTCAGGATGCCGGGGTATTCCTGGTTAAGGAACAGGACTTTACCCTCAGATATCGTCGCTACCGGCCTGGGCCCCAGTATAAAGTGGACATGGTGGCTACCGGTTTTCTTACCGCTGAGGAATTCGATTATTATAATCAGGACAGGGTAGCAGAGAAGTTACCTCAAATTGACCTGTGCGATATACACCGTTATTTACCTGCCAGAGA
Organism: Carboxydocella sp. ULO1; assembly: GCF_002049255.1. Classification (NCBI taxonomy): domain Bacteria; kingdom Bacillati; phylum Bacillota; class Clostridia; order Eubacteriales; family Clostridiales Family XVI. Incertae Sedis; genus Carboxydocella; species Carboxydocella sp. ULO1. The sequence goes on from NZ_BDLQ01000081.1 coordinate 128,936, forward strand.
CGCTGATCCGGAAATTTGTGCCTGGTGTCAATGTCCCAGAGAAAAACAGGAAACTCTCTGGAATTGTCCTTTACTGGGTAATAGACAGATTTGCCAGACCTGTTGTTATTATGATAGTCAGTCAATGGATATTTATCTGCGAGTACCGGAAATACTGGAAGTAGCTCGCTTCTTAACCGATCAAAATTTGACCCTGGAAGAAGCGATTAAGATTTGCCAGAATTGTGGAAAAGGTGGTTTGCAGAATTGGAACAGGAAACAAAAATTATGAACAGTCATTTTCAAGAGATTGAGCGGTTAAAACGACAAATTATTGAAAAATATAGCCCTGAAGCAATCATCCTGTTTGGCTCTTGTGCTAAAGGAAGAATTAGAAAAAACAGTGATATTGATCTTTGTGTTATTATAGAAACTGATAACAAACGAGAGCTTGTCCAGGAAAGTCATTTTTAGACCGTCAGAATGGGAAAGGGATAAGGATAATTTGGCCACTTTTGCAGGTTTAATAAATAGGACTGGAGTGAAGATATATGGTTGATACTCAGAACTACAGGAAGATGCTGAAGAAAGTCTGCGCATAGCTGAAAGATTTATAAACGTGGTAGAAGAATTGCTAAAGGCATGACACCGACAGTCATGCCTTCTTGTGTATTACAGAAAGGAGTTGGGCTATGAAACGGGAATACCATACCCCGGATGTGATCGTCTACTGGGATTCTGACCTTTGTACCCATTCTGGCAATTGTGTGCGGGCCCTGCCCCGGGTCTTTCGGCCCATGGAGCGGCCCTGGGTGAAAACCGACAGGGCTGAAGCGGAGGAAATCATCAAAGCAATTGACCTCTGTCCTTCCGGGGCCTTGCGCTATGCTATTCCACCGGGCTCGCGGCTCAAACCTGATGAATGCCGGGGTCCTGGCCTGAAGCGGGATAAACTGAAACTGGCCCTGCTGCAAATGCCTGTAACTACAGACAAAGCAGCCAACCTGGAGACAGCAGCCCGGATGCTGGCTGAAGCGGCAGTTCAGGGGGCGGAACTGGCTATCTTGCCGGAGATGTTCAATTGCCCTTATCAAAATGACCAGTTCCCTCTTTTTGCTGAGCTGGAAGGGGAGCAAACCTGGCAGTTTCTGCAGGAACAGGCTAAAAAACATGGTCTTATCCTGGTGGGAGGCTCTATTCCGGAAAAAGATGAGGAAGGACACCTTTACAATACCTGTTATGTTTTTGGCGCGGAAGGACGCCCCCTGGCCAGGCACCGCAAAGTCCATCTCTTTGATGTGGATATTCCCGGCGGCCAGTATTTCAAGGAATCGGATACTCTGCGACCGGGGGATAAACTAACAGTATTTAACACACCCTATTGCCGGATGGGAGTAATGATCTGCTATGACCTGCGCTTCCCGGAAATGACGAGGATAATGGCTTTACAGGGGGCCCGCCTGGTGATTGTTCCCGGGGCTTTCAACCTGACGACAGGGCCGGCCCACTGGGAACTTTTGCTGCGCAGCCGGGCGGTGGACAATCAGGTGTTTACCGTGGGGGTGGCTCCAGCCCGGGATGAAAGGGCCAGTTATGTTTCCTACGGGCACTCAATGGTGGTAGACCCCTGGGGCCAGGTAGTGGGCCAGCTGGGAGCAGAGCCGGGTTTGCTGACGGTAGAACTGGATTTGACCCGGGTGGACCAGGTGCGGCAGGCGATGCCTTTGTGGCAACACCGGCGGCCGGATTTATATACCCTTAAACTTACGTAAAATTTGTGGTATAAATATATATGTGATCATTTTGTGAAAGGTTGGTAGGAATGGAGAACAAACAAGCACCATCCAATTTTATCCGCAATATCATCCTCAATGATCTGGAGTCCGGTAAACATAAAACCATTGTTACCCGTTTTCCCCCTGAACCCAACGGCTATTTACATATCGGACATGCCAAGTCGATAGTGCTCAATTTCGACCTGGCCGATGAGTTTGGCGGCAAAACCCACCTGCGCTTTGATGATACCAACCCTCTGAAAGAGGATACCGAATATGTGGAATCCATCAAGGAGGATGTGCGCTGGCTGGGCTATGAATGGGACGGACTCTACTTTGCTTCCGACTATTTCGAGGAAATGTATCAGCGCGCAGTGTTGCTGATCAAAAAGGGCAAAGCCTATGTCTGTGACCTTTCACCTGAAGAAATTCGGGCCACCCGCGGCACTCTGACCGAGCCGGGGAAGGAGAGCCCCTACCGCAATCGTTCAGTGGAGGAAAACCTGGATCTGTTTGAGCGCATGCGCAAAGGGGAGTTTAAAGACGGGGAGAAAACCCTGCGGGCCAAAATCGATATGGCTTCTCCTAACCTGAATATGCGGGATCCGGTGCTGTACCGCATACTCCACGCTACCCATCATAATACCGGGGACAAGTGGTGCATCTATCCCATGTATGATTTCGCCCATCCCCTTGAAGATGCTATTGAAGGGGTGACCCATTCCATTTGTACCCTGGAATTTGAAGACCATCGCCCCCTGTATGACTGGGTGATCAGGGAATGTGAAATGGAATGCCAGCCCCAGCAAATTGAGTTTGCCCGCCTCAATATGACCAATACGGTGATGAGCAAACGCAAACTGAAACTGCTGGTGGATAACGGTATCGTAGACGGCTGGGATGACCCGCGCATGCCCACCATTGCCGGGCTCAGACGGAGGGGTTATACGCCAGAGGCTATCCGGGAATTCTGCCGGGCCATCGGGGTAGCCAAAAGCAACAGCACCGTGGACTACCAGATGCTGGAGCATTTTATCCGGGAAGATTTGAAACTGAAAGCTCCCCGCACTATGGCCATTCTGCGGCCTCTAAAAGTGGTGATTACCAACTATCCGGAAGGCCAGGTGGAATGGCTGGATGCGGAGAACAACCCGGAAAATCCGGAAATGGGGACGCGGAAGATTCCTTTTTCCCGGGAAATTTACATTGAACAGGATGACTTCATGGAAGTGCCGCCGCCCAAATACCACCGCCTCTATCCTGGCAATGAAGTACGCCTGAAACATGCCTATATT
>NZ_BDLQ01000081.1:131996-137518 GCF_002049255.1 Carboxydocella sp. ULO1
AGGTCATCAAGGATGAGGCTGGCAATGTGGTGGAATTGCGCTGTACCTATGACCCCACAACCAAAAGCGGTCAGGATACTTCCGGCAAAAAGGTCAAGGGCACCATTCACTGGGTGGAAGCCAATCACGCCCTGCCGGCGGAATTCCGCCTCTATGAACCTTTAATCTTGGAAGACGATCAGGAGGAGGAAGAAAACAAGTCCTTCCTGGAGCGCATCAACCCCAATTCCCTGGAGGTATTGCAGGGGTTTGTGGAGGCCCAGCTCAAAGGGGTGGCGCCTCAAACCAAGTTCCAGTTCTTCCGCCATGGGTACTTTAATGTGGACCCCAAATATACCACGGCGGAAAAACCGGTCTTTAACCGGATTGTTTCCCTGAAAAGCTCTTTCAAATTATAAGTGGGGGCTTTTGCCCCCCTGTATACTGTGTATGGGGCCAATACTTGTAATCTTTTGGAACCGCTGAGTGCGGACCCGCATGCTAGGTGGTGTGAGAGGATGGGGGTTAATCACCCCCTCCTACTCGCTCGATCAGGATTTCAACAAGGCTTACAAAGCAGTAAGGAATTTCTTTTCCTCGACTAACATCGACCTTCCGCTGAACTGCATTATCCGCATGATAAACCCTCACCACCAGGCTGCCACTGCTATCAACCAGTCCCAGCACATCCCCATGGGCATTGACCAGATCGAAGTAGGCAGGAAGCTGGCGAAGACAGAAAAAAGGGGGATTACTTCAGAGGTTATTGAAAAACTCCGCCTGGTAGTCAAAGGGCGGAACAACCGGGTAGCGTCTTTGGAGAAAAAGCTAGCTGAGTTTGATGCCCACCGGCAAAGCGGCACGATACCAAAGGTAATCTTTGGCGGCAGAAAACTCTGGGAAAGAATCTGCAAGGGGCCTTTCCCTTTGCGAAGATGGTGGAAGCGGTGTGCAGAAGGGCTGTCAAGGAAAAGGCGAAAGAGCTTCAGCAACTGGTAACCCAAATCAAGCAAGACCTAACCTGTAAAGTCAATCCTAATATACCGAGGGAAGGAAAAGGGATGACCCGCAGGGTCAGGGCCTGCTTGAGGTGGCTGGATGGTAAGCTCCTATTGCACAACGGGTTTGCCCGACAGCAGCAGGAGGCATATTACTCCATCTGGCACGACCTCAAAAAACTTGCCCTGTCCTTACGGTAACCCCGTTTAGCCGGTGTCGGGAAAACCGGTAGGCGTTCTAACAGGACGGTTCGGACGGCGGTGAGCTTGCCGCTTCTACTCCAGTTTACTTCGACCTGCTGGTGCCGAAAGACATTCCGAAGGCGAGCCTGGGGTACGGGAGAGGATAACCTCTTCGTTCGGGCTCCGGGTGGGACTCCCGGGCCGAGGTCCCCTGTCGCCCTGCCCCTCGGAGGGCAAATCAAATGTTCGGAAAGGAGGCGAAGACCTGGTCTGGGGGCCGGTTTGGCTGGAGATAAAAACAGTCAAGTTTTTTGAACCAGGTGTAAATAATGGACAAATTTTTTGTGAATAAGGACGAAGTGGTTTTAATGGTCATTGATATACAAGAGAGACTAGTTCCGGTAATGAAATATGGAAGTCAAATTATTAATAAGACAAATATCTTGCTAACTATAGCTAATAGGCTAAATATACCGGTGGTGGTTACACAACAGTATACAAAAGGCCTGGGAAAGACAGTAGAAGAGGTTGCAAGCAACTTTAATCAAGTAACGATTTATGAAAAGATAACTTTTTCAGCATGTACAGACCAGTTGGTTGCGGATTTAAAGAAGATAGGTAGACCGAAAATAATAGTTACAGGAATGGAGGCACACGTCTGTGTTTTCCAAACTGTTAGAGACTTATTGAAAATTGGATATAACGTTTTCGTTGTTAGTGATGCCGTTTGCTCACGTAGTAAAGAAAACTATTTGAATGCATTATCCTTAATGCAACAAATGGGAGCAGTCATTACCAATACTGAATCTGTATTCTTTGATTTGATGAAAGAGGCGGGGACACCAGAGTTTAAGGAATTATCTCGTTTAATCAAATAACCGAAATCGCCAAGGGCAAAGCCTATGTCTTTAATTTTGTTACTGCTTGTGGCTAATAAATGTAAGCATAAATAAAAGGGGCTGGTGATATGCCCCTTTTACTTATGTCGAAACTAATAAACCAAGCTGGTATTCGCATAAACTTTACTGAATTTTAGTCTGAAATGGGGGAGGTAGAGTGCGGAGACCGGTGATTTTTTTTCTCTCCTGGCGTCAGTTAAAATTTACCACATATGTTTTTATTATACTAGTTATAGTTATTTTTGTCTATAGAATTGGCTGGGAACTGGCCCGCCAGGTTTTTTATCCCCTCTGGCCCAGGGTGATTGTGATTGACCCGGGCCACGGCGGCATTGATGGTGGGGCTAATTGCCCCGGTTTTCTGGAAAAGGAAATCAATCTGGCGATAGCCCTGAAGCTGCGGCAGGAGCTGGAACAGCAGGGGGTCAAGGTGATTATGACCAGGGAAGAGGACAAAGCCTTACAGGACGAAGCAAAGCGTTATACTTCCCGGCATCGGCAGGACCTGACGTCACGGATCGAAATAATTGAAAATTACCGGCCTGATTTATTTGTCAGCATCCACGTCAATGCCAATCCGCGGCGGCCCCAGACCTCCGGTCCCATGGTCTTTTATAACCGGCGGATACCAGCCGCTGCTCAACTGGCTACTCTGGTTCAGCAAAAACTGAATGAGGCGGCTGTAGAGGAGGGAGGCAAGCCCCATCAGGCCCGTCCGGCGGAATATTATTTGCTGCGACATAGTTCTTACCCCGGCTTGATCATTGAAACAGGCTTTATGACCAATACCAGGGAACGGGAGCTATTAAAACAGGAAGCCTATCAGAAACGGCTGGCAGGACAGATTGCGGCCGGTATCTATGCTTACTTCCTGCAACAGGATATTCCTGTACCTGAGCCGACTGCAACAAAAACTACACTGGCTGCCGATGGGCCTGGCTTACAGGTATATTTCCCCACGGCCGATGGGGAAAAGCTGGTGGCTGTTAGCCTGCCGGGGGAAGTGAAAACCTGGGCCCAGCCGCACATCAGTAAGGAACTGGTGCGTTTGCTGGTGGAACAGCTGCTGGCCGGGCCCCCGCAACAGGGTTTGGAGCCGGTTTTCGTGCCCGACACCAGGTTATTGGGAGTGGAAATAGATAATGGGATTGCAGTCCTCAATTTCTCGACGGCAGCAGTACCCACTGCGGGGGGCAGTTACCAGGAACAACTGGCTTTCAGGGCCTTGACGGAAACAGTTTGCAGTGTACCGGGTATCAATGGGGTCAAAGTGCTGATTAATGGGCAAGAACGGGAGACTTTTGGAGAACATCTGGATCTAACCCGGGTTTTAACCCCCATCAAACCCAAATTAAAGGTAGCTATCGTAATCGATGACCTGGCCGGGAGCAATCGGGGTCTGGAGGAAATGCTGGCTTTGCGGCGACCATTAACCCTGGCCATTATGCCCAAACTGGATTTGACCCGGCCCACAGCGGAAAAAGTTCATCGTCTGGGTTATCAGGTCTTTTTGCATCTGCCGATGGAGCCGGAAAAAGGGAAGAAAAGCTGGCTGGGGCCTGGGGCTGTGACGGCAGATATGACTCCAGCACAGGTGCGCCAGACGGTGCTGGAGGATCTGGCAGATGTCCCCTATGCCAGCGGCATGAATAATCATATGGGGTCAAAAATCACCAGGCGCAAGGATTTGATGTACGAGGTGCTCAGGGTAGCCAAGGAGAAAAACCTGATCTATCTGGACAGCCGTACAACGGAGGATACAGTTGTGCCGGTCCTGGCCCGGGAGTTGAACATGACAGTGCTGGAACGTTCGGTCTTTTTGGATGACATCAATTCCGTGACGGCGATCAAGAAACAAATCCGCGAACTGGCCCGGGTTTGCAGGCAAAACGGAGAAGCTATTGCCATTGGCCATGTAGGGGTAACGGGACCCAATCTGGCCAAGGCTTTGCGGGAAATGGTGCCCTGGCTGGAGGAACAGGGGATTGAGCTGGTTTATGTGGCCGACCTGTGGTCGGAACGCAGCCGCAGATAATAAGATACTATCTCATTTTTGGCACAGACCAACTTAAGATACCTATAGTAAATAATAATAAGATTATTAAAGGAATAAATTCCCTAGGAACTCTATCTATGTTAAATAATCTTTCAAAATCGTCAGAGGCGGCTAATATTACAAGTGGGCTACACCAAAGTGTAATGGCAGGTAAATATTTCTTAAGATTTGAATTTTCTTTGACCCAGGCATATATTGAAAAAAAAGGCCAGCCGATTGTGACTGCAAGGAAAATAATTGATAACCATACTGGCCAATTGCCATACAAACTATAGTAGGATAAATAAAAAAAAGCAATAGAAATAAGTGAAACAAATATAAGTATCTTTATCATCTTGATTAATTTATTTAATTCTTCATGCTCCTTGTTACTAGATAGTTTTAGAGTGAAGAGAAAGAAAACGGCAAAACCAAGCATACCCCAAATAATTAAAAACATCACCTCTACCTCTACCTCCTTCAATAAGGTTTGTTGAGATAGATATGTAAAATTTACTGTACAAGGAGCCATATACAGGCCCCTTGTACAGTAATAGTTAATTAATTTGTTGACCGTTAACAAAAACATCGACTTGTAAAATGCTTGAGGTTTCACCCCAATGTCGAGCATTCCAATTATATCCATAAGAATTAGAATAGCCAATGATTCTACTCCAATGTTTTGTATATGTGGCTATATTATCATCCATCCAATCCCAATTGTAATACTGGCCGGTTACGTCGTGATATACATAGGTCCGGTTAGAATTGTAATAGGGCCCAGTATGATAAGAATTTTGCGTATCAACATACCAAGTGGTGTAAACATTTGTCAGAGGATTTGCCCAAAAATCCCAGTTGTAATTAATTAATGAAACAGTTCCATCGGAATTTCCATTCCAATATAAGAAATTCATTGTTTCGGCTAGATTCTCTTGTGGAATATCTTCAGTATCAATTATTACTGTTACACTATTCGTATAAGTAACTGAAGTTGTTAATAATGAATTGCTTTGAAAATTGTTTGTAGTGAACTTTTTATATTTATCCGGAATAGGTAGTAGTTTGGTGTTATATGTTCCTTTTTTTCCATCAACTGTTATTCTATAATATTGTGCTGGTTCACCGAATTTTCTTTTCGCAGAGCCGTGGATACTTAATTCTCCGTTGGAATATTTTACGAGTTTAACTTTGTCTAGAATTACTTCACTATTGGAGTCTGCTTTAAGCTCCTTGCTTTCAACAACAGTATTATTCTCTTTGAGCGTTGCAAAAGCCTGACCATTTATTGAGAGCATAAAGAAAGTTAATACTAAACCAATTATATGACGAATTTTCATTTCTGTTCCTCCCTTCCAATATTATTCTTTGGGCGTCCAATAAAATTATAGAATATCAAAAAAAAAAAAAAAAAAAAAAAAAACCATT
>NZ_BDLQ01000081.1:137566-145257 GCF_002049255.1 Carboxydocella sp. ULO1
CGAGGGGTATACTAAAGACAAGAGGAGGAACACGAAAGGAGTTGAGGTAAGATGATGATGGGACGCTGGTTTGGCGGTTGGGGATATGATCCCTTTATTGATGGAGGAGGTTGGTGGATGATGGGAATTGGCATGCTGTTCAATATCCTGTTCTGGGGAGCTTTGATTTACCTGGCGATCAGATTCTTGAACAAAAGTAGTGTTAACGGTTTTGACGGTAATCAGAGCGAAAACCCGGAAGAAATACTGCGTAAGCGCTATGCCCGGAGTGAAATCACCCGGGAAGAATACCAGCAAATGCTGGCAGACCTGAAAAAATAAAAGGAGGATGATGGACATGAAAAAGAAATGGTTAGCTCTGGTAGCGGCAGTACTTCTGGTGGCCTTTGCGGTTCCGGCCTTTGCGGCCATCACTGACGCTCAGAAGAAGGAAATCCTGGACTTGCAAAAACAAATTGTCGAGTTACGCAAGAAGATGGTTGACAAGTATGTGGAAGCGGGGCAACTAACCCCTGAACAAGGGAAGCTGATGAAAGAGCGTATGGACCAGATGGAAAAATACCGGGAACAAAACGGAATCCTACCCGGGCCTGGTATGATGCAAGGTGGCGGCTGTGGGGGATTTGGTTTTGGTGCTAATGGCGGTTTCGGCGGGCCCATGATGCGGGGCGGCTGGGGCGCTCAAGCTCAGGGATTGTAAGTGAAAGGGGCTGAGATAGCCCCTTTTCTTATTGCTGGTCAGATTTGCCGACCTTATACCCGCGTTGCCAGTATCTCGATTCTATAGGCAGTAATAATATCTTTATTATATGGATCGATAGCTATAACCTTTTTAGTTTCAGTAGCCAACTATACCTGTAATTTGCAGCCCCGCCATATCAAAAAACCAACTAGTATTTGCCAACAATTATCGCCAAATTATTCATTTTTCTGCCACAATTCGGCCTTAGTTTTGTCACAATCGAGGGGTATACTAAAGACAAGAGAAGGAACACGAAAGGAGTTGAGGTAAGATGATGATGGGACGCTGGTTTGGCGGCTGGGGATATGATCCCTTTATTAATGGAGGAGGTTGGTGGATGATGGGCATTGGCATGCTGTTCAATATCCTGTTCTGGGGAGTTTTGATTTACCTGGCGATCAGATTCTTGAACAAAGGCGGTTTTGGCAGTTTCGGCGGTAACCATGGTGAAACTCCGGAAGAAATTCTGCGCAAGCGCTATGCCCGGGGTGAAATTACCCGGGAGGAATACCAGCAAATGCTGGAAGATTTAAAAAAATAGGAGGAGGATGATGAAGATGAAAAAGAAATGGTTAGCTCTGGTAGCGGCAGTACTTCTGGTGGCTTTTGCGGTTCCGGCTTTTGCGGCCATCACTGACGCTCAGAAGAAGGAAATCCTGGATCTGCAAAAACAAATCGTTGAGCTGCGCAAGAAGATGATCGACAAGTATGTGGAAGCCGGGCAACTAACTCCTGAACAGGGTAAACTGATGAAGGACCGCATGGACCAGATGGAAAAATACCGGGAACAAAACGGAATCCTGCCCGGGCCTGGCATGATGCAAGGTGGCGGCTGTGGGGGATTTGGTTTTGGTGCTAATGGCGGTTTCGGCGGGCCCATGATGCGGGGCGGCTGGGGCGTTCAAACTCAGGGATTGTAAGGAAAAGGGGGGTAGATAGCCCCCTTTTTTATTTTATTAAATCTTGCAAAGCGGTAAGGAATTTTTTTCTTCATTTAAAAGGTATTTATTTTTATCCTTTATTTTTTTTACATGTTCAAGACTGGTAAACTCAAAATCTACTTTAGCTAAACCATTTTTATACGAAATTAGATATGTTGTCTGATACTCATCATTAATTATTTTTTGCATTTCTTTTTCCACAAAGGGAGCACTAGCAGGCATACGATTTTGCAAAACTAAAATACTAGTATCTGTAAATTGAGGACAATAATATTATTCCTTTTCAGAGGTAAGCTTTTTCGGCGTGGATGTAGGTAAGCGGTAAAGATAAGTGCTGACTCCGAGAGCGGACATGACCAGGAGCATTTGCACTGGTAAGTTATTACGTAGCATCCATATTGAAAAGCCAATAGAGAGGTTGAGCATGAGCAGAGAAATAACTTTGGCCCGTAGACTAATTGTACGGGTTTCTTCCCATTGTCTTAAGGGTGGACCAAAAATATGATGGCTTAACAGCCACTGATGGGCTTTGGTTGAACTTCTGGCAAAACAGGCTGCAGCTAACAGCAAAAAGGGGGTAGTGGGTAAAACTGGCAAAAACATACCCAGTATCCCTAATACGACAAAAAGAAAACCTAAAATAACCAGAATACTGCGCATCCCTTTCCCCCTTTCATGAAAAATTTATTCGCCTCTATTATATCGTAGCTTTCACCTGCGAATCACTAGACATTTGCATTTTATCCCTGAAATGTAACAAAGCTTTTCTCAACTCACAAGTTCCCCGTCTGGAAAACACAATGGGAAGTTGGCGGCGTTTGGCCTGTTCCTTTATAACATCCATCAGTCCGTGGCTCACAAAATCGTAAAAAACGAGTACAATTTCCACATTGGCAGGGATACTTTTTTTCCTGGTTTTGGCTTTACGACCGCTCCAGTGAATTATTTCTTTACAACCATATTGTTTCAGTTCTTTTGGGATGTTACCAAGTTGATCGGCCCCAACCAGCAAGACTGTCAAAACAGCTCACCTCCATTTTACCCCCATATGTATAGAGAATGATTTTCATTTTCATTATATGCTTTCTTTTCAGCAATGTCAAGACAAAGTGTTCTCATAAAAGCCAAAAACTGCCGCCCAACGGACGGCAGTTTTTGGCTTTACTGCATTTGCAATTGCTGGGTAGCCTGGTTGATCTGATTTTGCACCCGGGCCAGTTCCTGTACAGTAGCAGCCTGAACCTGATACCAGCCCCGCTGGTTCATGGCCTGCCAGATTTGCTTCTGGTGATCCAGGGTCTTATTGAGGATATTCTGGCAGTCGGTGCGGAGAGCGTCATTGGCGCACTCCAGTACGCACATCAACATATGCTGGGCTGAGGCTTTGTGGTCAGAGAGCAATAGTTGCATTAAATCCTGGTCATTCAGTTTGGCGGGCATAGCTTTCACCTCCTATTGCAAATTGGTCTGAATGTGACGGGAGAGAGTGTTAATGAAATTCTGATGGTCGGCAATCATAGCCTGGCACATGCCTTTCAACTGGGGATCGGTGCAGTTTTCGGCGGCAAACTGCAAATGCTTGATACAGGCTGTTTCCATAGCGATGTGGTCATTGATCAGAGAAGCTTCTTTACCGGTTAAAGCCATCCTTGTTCCCTCCTTTCTCAGGCAATAGTTTGGCATATCTTACGGCCATTTATTAGCGTGAATTCTTGACAAATAGCAAGCAAAAGGATAAACTATTAGCCAGATATGGTAATGACAAGGAACGGGAAGAGTAGCCGGGACTGGCCTGCCAGGGAGAAGGGGTCGTGACTGGAAGCCCCTTTCAGGAAAAGCCGGTGAAAGACACCCGGGAGTTGGCGGTCGAACTTCAGCTTTAGCTGGATAGTAGGCTGGCCCGGTTGCCCACCGTTAACGGGCGAGAGGGGAACGGCTTTTTGGCTGTTCAACCAGGGTGGCACCGCGGGTAATGACCCGTCCCTGCGCAAGCAGGGACGGGTTTTTAGTTTTGGAGGGAATGGGAAAGGAGTGAAAGGATGCTAACCCAGAGACCAAAAGGAACCAATGATTTTTTGCCGCAGGAGACCTGGAAGTGGCAGTATGTAGAGCAAATTTTGCGGGAAGTTTGCCGTCAGTATGGCTATGGTGAATTGCGTACCCCTATTTTCGAGCATACCGAGCTCTTTCAGCGCGGGGTAGGGGAAACCACCGATATCGTGGAAAAGGAAATGTATACTTTTTTGGATAAAGGCGGTCGTTCTGTAACCTTACGGCCAGAAGGGACAGCGGCAGCAGCGCGGGCCTATCTGGAAAACCGGCTCCATGCCGGGCCCCAGCCGGTAAAGGTCTATTATATTGGTCCCATGTTCCGCTATGATAAGCCTCAGGCCGGGCGCTACCGCCAGTTCCATCAGTTTGGAGTTGAGGTTTTCGGTTCGGATGAGCCGGTGGTGGATGCGGAAGTAATCGCCATGGCCATGGAAATATACCGGCGCCTGGGTATCAAGGACCTGGAGCTAAACATCAACAGTGTAGGCTGTCCTGTCTGCAGGGCCCGGCACCGGGAAGCTCTGCAGGAGTTTTTGCGTCCGCAGCTGGCTTCCCTCTGCAAGGATTGCCAGAGCCGGTTTGAACGCAATCCCCTGCGGATTCTGGATTGTAAACAGGAAGGTTGTCAGGCAGCTACCCGGGGAGCGCCTACCATTACCCGACAACTTTGTCCTGATTGCAAAGACCACTTCGACCAGGTGCAAACCCTTCTGAAGGCCCTGGGTGTGCCTTTTACCGTCAATGAGCGACTGGTGCGGGGCCTGGACTATTATACCAAGACCGCTTTTGAAATTATGGTCAAGGATATCGGGGCCCAGAGTTCTATCTGCGGCGGTGGCCGTTATAATGGCCTGGTGGGGGAACTGGGCGGTGAGGATGTGCCCGGCATCGGCTTTGCCCTGGGCCTGGAACGCACCATTTTGACTATGGAAAAACAGGGGGTAGCCTGGCCGGAGGAGGCCGGCACCCGGGTCTTTGTGGCAGTATTAGGCACGGAAGCCCGGGAACAGGCCCTGGTGTTGACCCAGCAGCTGCGCAGCCGCGGCCTGGCTGCCGAAACTGACCTGCTGGGGCGCAGCCTTAAGGCCCAGCTGAAACAGGCGGATCGGCTCAAGGTCAGTTATACCGTGATTGTAGGTGGAGATGAACTGCAGCGCGGCGAAGTGCAGCTTCGGAGCATGAGCGATAGCAGCCAGCAGGCTCTCAAGCTGGAACAGGTAGTGGATTATTTGACAGAAAAACTGAAATCGTAAGGAGGAAAAGGCAATGGAAGCATTACAGGGTTGGAAGCGGACCATGATGTGCGGCAGCTTGCGGGCAGCTGATGCCGGCAAAGAAATAATTCTCATGGGCTGGGTCCAGCGGCGGCGGGACCATGGCGGTCTGATTTTCGTGGACCTCAGGGACCGGGAGGGTATCACCCAGGTGGTATTTAGCCCGGAAGTTGATCAGGAGGCGTTTGCTAAAGCGGAAGCGATTCGCAATGAGTACGTCATTGCTGTCAAAGGGGAAGTGCGCTTGCGTCCAGAAGGCACTGTTAACTCCAACCTGGCTACCGGGGAAGTGGAAGTGTATGCCCGGGAAGTGAAGGTGCTGAACGGGGCCAAAACACCGCCCTTCTATATCCAGGACAATATCGATGTAGATGAAAACCTGCGCCTGCGCTATCGTTACCTGGACCTGCGGCGGCCGGAGATGCAGCGGGCCCTGGGTTTACGGCATCGGCTGGTCAAAACTATTCGGGACTATCTGGACGCCCGGGGCTTCTGGGAAATTGAAACTCCCATGCTGACCAAATCCACCCCGGAAGGGGCAAGGGATTACCTGGTGCCCAGTCGGGTCAACCCGGGCAAATTCTTTGCCCTGCCCCAGTCTCCCCAGATTTTCAAGCAAATACTCATGGTGGCTGGTATGGACAAATATTTCCAGATCGTGCGCTGTTTCCGGGATGAGGACCTGCGCAGTGACCGGCAGCCGGAATTTACCCAGCTGGACCTGGAGATGTCCTTTGTGGAACGGGAAGAGGTGCTGACCCTGATGGAAGAGATGATTGCGGAAGTGGTCAGGACTACCCTGGGCCGGGAAGTGCCTACTCCTTTCCCGCGGCTGACTTATGCCGAAGCCATGGCCCGCTATGGCTCGGACAAGCCCGATACTCGCTTTGGCATGGAACTGGTGGATTTGACCGATATCGCCGCTGGCTGTGAATTCAAGGTCTTTCGGGCTGCTGCCGATAACGGCGGAGTGGTCAAGGCTATCAATGCTAAAGGCTGTGCCCACTTCAGCCGCAAGGAGCTGGATGAGCTGACCCAGTATGTGGCTATCTATGGTGCCAAAGGCCTGGCCTATATCCAGATGACCCCGGAAGGCCCCAAATCTCCTATTGCCAAATTCTTCAAGGAGGAAGAGCTGCAGGCTATCCTGGAGCGGCTGGGGGCGGAAACAGGTGACCTCCTGCTCTTTGGGGCGGATACGCCCAGGATTGTGGCCGACTCCCTGGGCCACCTGCGGGTACATCTGGCGGAGAAACTGGGTCTGATTGACCCCGAGGCCATGAATTTCCTCTGGGTAGTGGACTTCCCCTTGCTGGAATGGGATGAGGAAGAAAAACGCTATGTCGCCATGCACCATCCCTTCACCTCTCCGATGGATGAAGACATTGAGCTGATGGATACTGATCCGGGCCGGGTGCGGGCCAAAGCTTATGATATGGTTCTGAACGGGGTGGAAATCGGTGGTGGCTCTATCCGGATTCACCGGCGGGATGTGCAGGAAAAGATGTTCCGCCTCCTGGGTTTAAGTCAGGAGGAGGCTGTAGAAAAATTTGGCTTTATGCTGGAGGCTTTTGAATATGGCACTCCGCCCCATGGTGGCATTGCTTTTGGTATCGACCGCCTGGTGATGCTGCTGGCAGGCCGGGATACCATCCGGGATGTCATCGCTTTCCCCAAAACCCAGAGTGCCAGCTGTCTGATGACCGGAGCGCCTTCGGAAGTAAGTGCTAAACAATTGAAGGAACTGCATATCAAGCTGGATGTTATACCCAGGAAGTAATGCTGTCTTGTCAAACCATCGGGTTTGTGTTAAGATAAAGGCAGATAAAACCCTGCGGTGTGCGTGAGGTCAGCGCGTGTTTAGAGCCAACACGTTCAGAAAAGGGAGCCCGGTCTCTGCTGGTGGAATGAATGCCCCCATAGTCAGGGGACTCAAGAAGCCCGCAGGAGGGCACCCACCTGCTGGGAGCAGGTTCTGAAACAGGCGGGCCCACGGCATCATGGGGTTGTCCGCTGTTAATTTATAAACAGGCAGTAGGCAAAAGGCCTACTGCTTTTTCTGTTTTTCATTGATGATAGTACGGGCCCCATTTAAAGCCAGCTTGAGAGCGCTGATCCAGACTTTAGCTTGTGCAGCCCAGTTGTTAAGCTGGCTGGGGTCTATCTTGATTTTTTTGGTCTTACCTGCCATTGCCCTCACCCTTTCAATTCTTCAGCGATCAAATTAATCACTTGTTGCCAGGCAGGAGGCATCTTGCTAAACTGGGGCTGCAGGGTGGTAAAAAGGGTCTTTACCAGCTGCAATCTTTCCGGAGTTGCGCTGGCAGCTCCCTGTCGGATTAGCTGTCTAACTTCTTCCAGCTCGGCAGCGCTGAGACTGCCGCCGGCATCAACTTTTTTGCCCCAGGTTAACAGTTTGTTTTTGGTTTCGGAATCCATATTGCCGCCGAATTGCTCCAGCAAAGAAACGATTACGCTGAAATTTAATTTGTTGGGGTTGGCCAGCAAATTCAGGGCCAGGGCCATAATTTCCTGGGGGGTAATTTTTTTACTCATCTTTTTTTGCCACCTCGCCTTTGATTTTTCATTTCTGTCCAGGCAGAAAGTACCGGTTCAGCTACTGCCAGTAACTCTTCGGCTATAACCAAAATGGACAAAAACTTATCCAGCCAGACCTGCCAC
>NZ_BDLQ01000081.1:145267-189967 GCF_002049255.1 Carboxydocella sp. ULO1
ACAGCACTGGTTCTGGCCGGAGATGCTACCGGTTGGCCACTGGAGAGGGGAATGATGATTTTTCTTTTTGCCACTGATTATCCCTTCTTTCGCAAAGACGGAAAGCCCCGCAGGGCTTTCCGCGGAGCTTAGTCCTGGTTGCCAGGATAGGGCCAGAAGGGGAATCCCAGCAACAGCAACACGATAATAATCACCACGATAACAACCACTTCTCTATTCCGGCGATGACCCATATGAATCCCTCCTTTTTAATACTTCAGATTACAGGACATCCAGTAACAAGAGGATGACCACAATCACCACAATGATGAAGATAAAATTGGGATAGTAATGCATAGGAGCTTCCCCCCTTCCCGATTTCTGCTTTATCTTACGGCAAAAGGCGGTCAGGGGTGCTCGGCGGTTAGCCTATTTTTCTGGGCTTGCGCTTGGGAAAGGAAATAGGGTATGATGGGAAAAAGAACTATTCTATGGGCTGTAGGAGGAAGACAGGTATGTTGCACAGATTTTCCCGCACAGAATTGCTGCTGGGGCCAGAAGGATTGGAACGGCTGCGCCAGGCCCGGGTGGCAGTCTTTGGTATTGGCGGGGTGGGTTCTTATGCTTGTGAAGCCCTGGCTCGAGCCGGGGTAGGGTCACTGGTGCTGGTGGACTATGATGATGTCTGTTTAACCAATATCAACCGGCAGATTCATGCTTTGAGCAATACAGTGGGGCGGCCTAAAGTGGAATTGATGGCGGAACGGATCAAATTGATCAATCCCGGAGCAGAGGTAGAATCCATCAAGGAATTTTATGCTCCTGAACATAGAGAGCGCCTGCTCAGGCCAGACTATGATTATGTAGTGGATGCCATTGATAATGTCACCGGCAAGCTGGACTTGATCAAGGGCTGTCTGGCGTTGAATATCCCCATAATTTCCGCCATGGGAGCAGGAAACAAACTGGATCCTACTGCTTTCCGGGTGGCAGATATTTCTGAAACGGCGGTCGACCCTCTTGCCCGGGTACTCCGGCGGGAATTGCGCAAAGCGGGGATCTACCGGGGGGTCAAGGTGGTTTATTCGGAAGAGCCACCCATCCCACCCAGGGTAGGGCTGGCTGATTGTAAGACCAATTGTGTTTGCACCAGCGAACAGGGCCGGGGCAGCTGCACCTTGCGGCGTCAGATTCCAGGCAGTGTTTCTTTTGTACCTCCGGTAGTAGGGATGATTATGGCCGGGGAAGTGGTAAAAGATTTATGCGGTCTTGTTGACAAAAGGACAAAAGGGGCATATAATAAAAAGCAAGATACCCGGGTATAGTATAGGGGGTGAGGATAGTGAACAGTACCGAAGTATCGGTAGAAGGCAAAGAGGAGATACTAAAAAGGCTGAGAAGGATAGAAGGGCAGGTCAAAGGGATACAGCGGATGATTGAAGAGGATCAGGATTGTCTGAAGATCCTCACCCAGATCGCCGCTGTTAAGGCAGCTGTTCAGGCTGTCGGAGTGACCATTGTAGAGCGCAATACCGTCAAGTGTCTGGAATCAGCCTGCAGCCAGGGGCGGCAGGATGAGTATGTCAAACATTTAGTAGAAGTGCTGATGCGCTTCGCTAAATAAGAAAAAAAGGAGGAGATTACATATGGCAGGCGCAAATGTTAAAACCTTTACTAATGCCAACTGGAAAGCGGAGGTTCTGGAAGCTACTCAACCGGTACTGGTGGATTTCTGGGCAGCCTGGTGTGGCCCTTGCCGCATGATCGCACCGGTAATTGACCAGCTGGCCGATGAATATGTCGGCAAAGTGGTAGTGGGCAAACTGAATGTGGATGAAAACCGGGAAACAGCCATTGAATACGGGGTCATGAGCATTCCCACCTTGTTGTTGTTCAAAGATGGCAAACCGGTAGAGCGGATTGTTGGCTACCAGACCAAAGAGCAACTGGCCCGCATTTTGGCCAAACACATCTAAATAAACAAAGGGGCATCCCTGGTGGGTGCCCTTTTAGTTTCATCTGGCCTGTTTCAGTAAATAAATTTCTCGCTCGTTTTCGGCAATTTTGCTGGTCTGGTAATCGATATAGGCTTGAATATTAAATAGTTTTTTGTTGATATTCTCAACTTTACCGGATAATTCAACAACATCTTCTGTTGTCCGTTGCAAAGCAGCGGAAATATATTCGGTGCGGTGTTCAATAGAACGGGTCACAAGATACAGCTCACCCTGGCGTGTATCAATTCCGTCAACCCGCTGTTCCAGGCCATTCACGCGTTGCTCCAGGTTGTCCATACGTTGTTCCAGGCCATTCATGCGTTGCTCCAGGTTGTCCATACGTTGTTCCAGGCCATTCATGCGTTGCTCCAGGTTGTCCATACGTTGTTCCAGGCCATTCATGCGTTGCTCCAGGTTGTCCATGCGCTGTTCCAGGCCATTCATGCGTTGCTCCAGGTTATCCATGCGTTGTTCCAGGCCATTCATGCGTTGCTCCAGGTTATCCATACGTTGTTCCAGCCGGTCGAAGCGCTGATTGAAAGTGCTATGCAAGTTTTCAACAGCATGCAGTATCTGGTATAACATTTGTTCCACCTTTTTCCCTCCCCCCATAGAAAATCCTGAATAAATTATAGCAAATGGGCATAGTGGAGAACAAGTGTTTTTGGGGAGAAAATTTTTAGAGAGCGATAATTTTATAGGGATGGGCGATCAGCCGTCTAGGGAGAGAAAAAGCCACCAGAGTCTGCTGATTATTGCAGATCTGCCAGTTGCCCACTTCTCTGGCCAGAGCCTGGGCCCGGGAGAAGACCAGGCCCAGGTTTTTCTGCAAACAAAGGGTGGCTCTTTGCAGAGCAGTATTCCAGGCGGTTTTGCTACTGGAATGGGATACTAGAAAAATCAAGGCATTAGGGGCTTCCAAAACAGGACCCTGTAACGGGAAGTCATCCAGTAAAGACATTTTTATATCTACCTGACAGGGAGGGGCTTCCCGGCAGTAGCTTGCGGAAACCATTGAGGGAACAGCTATCGGACCGAGATAAAGCAGGGGCTGACATTCAGAAACAGGCAAGTAGGCTGTCCAGCCAGCTTTGATAGTTATCGGCCAGAACCAGCCACCATGGCGGTTGAAATCAGCCAGGAGATGGGAGGAAAGTTTTAGTCCGGTCAGGCCCAGAAGCAAACTGGAGGGAATTTTGAAATGCAAAAGCTGTTGGATTTCCACAGCCAGTACGTGGCCAGTACGAGCCTGGGGTAAATATTTGCTGATTTGCCAGCTAAAGCGGTTTGGTTCCCGATGAGTCACCGGACAGACTGGAATTTGTAACTGAATTTCTTCCATATCCCTTCCCTCCTTGCCTTTTGTTCATTGATATGCAGCTAGCTCCCGGAATATGTGGGGAAAGATGGCGAGGAAAGAGAAGGTTTTTGGGGAAGAATGTAGAATGGGAAAAAAACAGAAACTGTCACAGGGGGGAATAAAGTGAAGTACATAGACTTACGCAGTGATACCGTAACCCAGCCGACCGAGGAGATGCGGCAAGCCATGGCCCGGGCGGAAGTGGGGGATGATGTTTACGGGGAAGATCCCACGGTTCGGCGATTGGAGGAAAAAGCGGCCGAGCTGTTTGGCAAAGAGGCGGCCCTGCTGGTACCCAGCGGGACTATGGGCAACCAGCTGGCGGTGCTGGCCCATACCCAGCGGGGAGATGAGGTTATAGTAGAGGCAGAAGCTCATGTCTTTTTCTATGAGGTAGGAGGCCTGGGCGCCCTGGCCGGAGTCCAGACCCGTACCATCCGCGGGGAAAAAGGGGTGTTGCCGGCTACCAGGGTGCGGGAGGCCATTCGCCTCAGTGATATTCATTTTCCACGCACGGCCTTGATCTGCCTGGAAAATACCCATAACCGGGCGGGGGGAACAGTAATGGGGCTTCAGGAAATGGAGGCTATTGGCCAGATTGGCAAGGAATATCAAATTCCCATTCATTTGGATGGGGCCAGGATTTTCAATGCTGCCACCTACCTTGGACTGACGGTAAAGGTGCTGACCAAGGATATGGATTCGGTGATGTTTTGCCTCTCCAAGGGTCTGGCAGCTCCTATCGGTTCCATGCTGGTCGGGTCTGCCCAGTTCATTGCCCGCGCCCGGCGTTTGCGGAAAATGCTGGGCGGTGGTATGCGTCAGGCCGGGATAATTGCGGCAGCTGGACTGGTGGCCCTGGAGACCATGGTGGAGCGGCTGGCAGAAGACCACCGGCGGGCCCGTCAGCTGGCGGAGGGATTGGCTGCCATTCCCGGGCTGAAGGTGGACCTGGAACGGGTACAAACTAATATCGTAGTGGCTGATATTATGGCAACAGGCTTGAGTCCGGCGGTTTTCCTGGGCAAATTGAAAGAACAGGGGGTACTGGCCGCAGCATTTGGCGGCAATCTGGTGCGGTTTGTTACCCATAAAGATATCGATGATCTGGATATTGATCAGGCACTAATGGAAATCGAGAGGATTTGCCGGAAAGGGAGATAGTATGAATCTGTTTGAACAGGCTAATCTCACGGGACGGGGGAAAATGGCTCCCCTGGCGGACCGCATGCGCCCTCGTACCCTGGAGGAGTTTGTGGGGCAGGAGGAAATTGTGGGGCCGGGGCGGCTTTTACGCCGGGCCATTGAGGCTGACCAGCTCAGTTCCATGATATTTTACGGTCCGCCGGGCACGGGAAAAACGGCCCTGGCCAAAGTAATCGCCAACCAGACCCGGGCTGTGTTCACTCAGCTCAATGCCGTGACTTCTGGTGTCAGTGAGCTGCGCCAGGTCACAACAGCGGCAAAAGAACGCCTGCTGTACGAGCAAAAGCGGACTCTTTTGTTTATTGATGAGATTCACCGTTTTAATAAAAGCCAGCAAGATGCCCTGTTACCTTTTGTAGAGGATGGGACCATCATTTTGAATGGGGCGACCACGGAAAATCCCTACTTTGAAGTGAATAAGGCTTTGCTTTCCCGCTCCCGGGTTTTTCAATTCCGCCCCTTGACTGAACAGCACATCCTGGAACTGCTGCGTCGCGCTCTCGACGATGAGGAGCGGGGCCTGGCCGGTTACCGGCCGGAGGTGACCGAGGAGGCCCTGCGGCATTTAGCCCGGATGGCCAACGGTGATGCTCGCAAGGCTTTGAATGCCCTGGAGCTGGCGGTGCTGACAACTCCGCCGCAGGAAGACGGCAGGCGGCTGGTAGACCTGGCGGTGGCGGAGGAATCCATCCAGCGCCCGGCCTTGCTTTATGATAAAAGCGGGGACCAGCATTATGATGTGATTTCGGCTTTTATCAAGAGCATGCGCGGTTCCGATCCCGATGCCACACTGCACTATCTGGCCCGCATGCTGGAGGCGGGGGAAGAGCCGGAGTATATAGCCCGCCGGATTATTGTCCATGCCGCCGAAGATGTGGGACTGGCTGATCCCCAGGCCCTGGTGGTGGCGGTAGCTGCTGCCCAGGCGGTGGAACGGATTGGTATGCCGGAAGGCAGGCTACCGCTGGCTCAGGCTGCTCTCTATGTGGCACTGGCACCCAAGGAAAACCGGATTATCAAGGCTATTGATGCGGCTCTGGCTGATGTGCGGGCTGGCAAAGGGGGACCGGTTCCCCTCCATTTGCGGGATACCCATTACGCGGGAGCCCGGGACCTGGGCCATGGACAGGGGTACAAGTACCCCCATAATTATCCGGGCGCCAGGGTGGAACAGCAATATCTGCCCGATGATCTGCGGGGTCGGCAGTACTGGCCCCGACAGGAGAAAAAAGACGAGTAAAATAGTTGGATTTGAAATTGACAAATATACCCCTGTATGCTATTATATGACCAGAAAGAAAACCGACGAATTTGCTAGGAATTGAGGTGAGGGGCATGAAGCTGTCCACGCGCGGTCACTATGGGGTGCAGGCTATGTTCGATTTGGCCCAGCACTACGGGGAAGGACCGATTCCTTTAAAAAGCGTGGCAGAACGCCAGAACCTCTCCGAACACTATCTGGAACAGCTGGTGGGCAGCCTGCGCAAGGCTGGCCTGGTCAAAAGCATTCGCGGAGCCCAGGGAGGTTATATCCTGGCCCGGGACCCGAAGGAGATCACCGTCGGGGACATTATCCGGGTGCTGGAAGGTCCGGTGGCTCCGGTAGAGTGTGTCGGTGAGGAGATGCAGGAAAGCTGCAATCGCCTGGATGTCTGTATTACCCGGCTGGTCTGGCAGCGGGTGAAGGAAACCATCGACCAGGTGCTGGATTCCATCACTCTGGCCGATATGCTGGAAGAAGCAGAGAAGTTGAAACAGCAAGGTGATTTTTATATGTACTATATTTAAAGGAGATGAAAGCAAATGCGGCGCATATACATGGACCACAGTGCTACCACTCCGGTGGATCCGGAGATTGCCCAGGCTATGGTCAAGTACATGACTGAGGATTTCGGTAACCCCTCCAGCATTCATGCCTTTGGCCGGGAAGCCCGCAAGGCGGTGGAAGAGGCCCGGGAGCGGGTGGCAAAAGCTATCGGTGCCAATCCCCAGGAAATCATTTTCACCAGTGGCGGTACAGAGGCGGATAATATGGCCATACTGGGGGTAGCCCAGGCTAACTGCAAGAAGGGCAATCATATCATCACTTCCTCGGTGGAACACCACGCTGTACTGGATACCTGCAAACATTTGGAGAAAAATGGCTATTCTGTCACTTACCTGCCTGTGGATGAATATGGCCGGGTACGGGTGGAGGATGTGGAAAAGGCTATAACCAAAAATACCATCCTCATTACCATCATGCATGCCAACAATGAGGTGGGTACCATCCAGCCCATTGCTGAAATTGGCCAGCTGGCCAAAAAGCATGGAGTGCTCTTCCATGTCGATGCCGTGCAGTCTTTTGGCAAGATTCCGGTGAATGTGGATGAGCTGCAGGTGGATCTGCTCTCCCTTTCCTCCCATAAAATCTATGGGCCGAAAGGAGTAGGAGCTCTCTACATCCGCCGCGGTACCCGCATCACTCCTATCACCCACGGTGGGGCCCAGGAGCGCAAGCGCCGGGCCGGGACGGAAAATGTGCCGGGGATTGTCGGCTTTGGCCTGGCAGCGGAAAAAATTGTAGCGGAAATGGCAGAAGAAAGCCCGCGCCTGCAGGCTTTGCGGGACAAGCTGATCAAAGGCATTATGGAAAAAATGGATTATGTCAAGCTCAATGGCCATCCGACTGAACGGCTGCCCCATAATGTCAATTTCAGTTTCCATTTCATTGAGGGCGAATCGCTGCTTTTAATGCTGGATATGAAGGGTATCGCCGCTTCCAGTGGTTCAGCCTGTACTTCCGGTTCTCTGGATCCTTCCCATGTCTTGCTGGCCATGGGGCTGAGCCATGAAGTAGCTCACGGTTCCCTCCGCCTGACCCTGGGCAAGGTCAATACAGAAGAGGATGTGGATTATGTCCTGGAGGAGTTGCCGAAAATTGTACAGCGGCTGCGGGAAATGTCTCCCCTGGGACCGGGAGTGACTATTGAAGCAAAGGAGTGTTATCATCATGTACACTGAGAAAGTAATGGACCATTTCACCAATCCCCGCAATGTGGGGGAAATTCCCGATGCCGATGGGGTAGGGCAGGTCGGCAATCCTTCTTGTGGGGATATCATGAAAATTTTCATTAAAGTGGACAATGATGTGATTACAGATATTAAATTCAAGACCTTCGGCTGCGGGGCAGCAGTAGCTACCAGTTCCATGGTCACTGAGATTGTCAAGGGCAAGACCATTCAGGAAGCCCTGCAGGTCACTAACAAAGATGTGGCTGAAGCTCTGGAAGGTCTACCACCCCAGAAAATGCACTGTTCCAATCTGGCTGCTGATGCTCTGCACGCAGCGATCAAGGATTATCTGCAAAAGCAGGGACGCAGTGAGTAAGGATGAAAAAAATCGAAGCCGTAATTCGGCCGGAGAAACTGAATGAGGTTAAACAGGCATTAGAAGCCTACGGGATCAAGGGTATGACTGTCTCCCAGGTAGTAGGCTGTGGACTGCAAAAAGGGCGGACTCAGCTTTATCGGGGTACGGAAATCAACCTCAACCTTTTACCCAAAGTGAAACTGGAACTGGTGGTACCCAATGCCTGTGTCGAAGAAATTATGAATGTTATACTAAATTCTGCTTGCACAGGCGCCGTGGGTGATGGTAAAATATTTGTGACAGCAGTGGAAAATGCCATCCGGATTCGAACTGGAGAAGAAGGAGAGGCAGCTCTTACTTAATAAGTTTTAACCCGGTGCGATGGGGTACCGGTTGAAAAAGGCGATGACGCCGATAGGACAGTCAAGGTAGACTGTCTTGTCGGCGTTTGTTTTTTTATTCCACGAGGAGGAGGAGAAAGGACAATGGAGTTGAATTTGCAAAATCTGTCTGTGGGTCTGGATACTATCTGGGTTTTGCTGGCGGCAGCTCTGGTTTTCTTTATGGAAGCCGGCTTTGCGGCCCTGGAGGCGGGGTTTGTCCGCTCCAAAAATACATTGAATATCATCATGAAAGTATTAATGGATTGTGCTCTGGGTTTACTGGCTTACTGGGCTGTCGGTTTCGGGTTGATGTACGGGCAAAGCAAGGGCTGGTTTGGCACTAATGGTTTTTTTCTGCAAGGGGATTTCAGTTTTCTCGGTTTAAATATTCCAGTCTCTGTTTTCTGGCTCTTTCAGGCTGCCTTTGCCGTGGCAGTGGCCACTATCGTATCCGGTGCGGTGGCGGAACGGATGAAATTCAGTGCCTACCTGATTTTCAGCGCAGTAGCTACCGGACTCATTTACCCGCTGGCTGCCGGCTGGGTCTGGAATAGCAATGGCTGGTTGCATAACCTGGGCATGCTGGATTTTGCCGGTTCCGCTGCGGTGCATGCCGTTGGCGGCTGGGCGTCCCTGGCGGCGGCGATGGTGCTGGGGCCGCGGCTGGGCAAGTATGGTAAGGATGGCACTATCAATGCCATTCCTGGACATAATATCCCGCTGGCAGCACTGGGGGGCTTTATCCTCTGGTTTGGCTGGTTTGGCTTCAATGCGGGCAGCACTCTTTCCGCTTTGCACAAAGACATCGGCCTGATTGCTCTCAATACCAACCTGGCGGCAGCAGCCGGGGGTACGATGGGTTGTCTCTATACAATGTTCCGTTTTGGCAAGGCCGATGTCAGTATGGCTATTAACGGGGCCCTGGCCGGGCTGGTGGCTATAACCGCTGGTTGCGCCTATCTGGAACCGGCGGCTGCGGTAGCGGTGGGCCTGATTGCCGGCTTGCTGGTGGTGGAAGCTATTGGTCTCTTTGACCGCCTGCGCATTGATGATCCAGTGGGGGCTATTGCAGTCCATGGGGTTGGCGGCAGTTTTGGCACCCTGGCGGTGGGCTTGCTGGCCAAAGACGGTGGCCTCTTCTATGGCGGTGGCTGGCATTTGTTCCAGGTGCAGTTGATTGGGTTACTGGCCGTTTCAGTCTTTGCTTTTGCTGCAACTTACCTGTTGTTCCGGCTGCTGGCTGCGACAATCGGCATCAGGGTAAGTGCCGAAGAGGAACTGGAGGGACTGGATATAGCCGAGCACGGCTTCCAGGCCTATAATGAACTGGTCAGTGGCAGCCTCAGTACAGCAGCATTGCCATCAGTTCTGGCGGAAAGCTGGGTGGAAAAGGTAGAAACCAATTAGAGTATGTGCCGGCCTTCGGGCCGGTTTTTTGCTGGCAAGGTAAAGAAAATTTATGATAAAATGAGGATAGTAATACAAAATCGAAAGGACTGGGAGTATGTCAAAAGAGTCTATTTATTCTTTAGAGGACATAAAAAATAAACTTGAACCGATATTCAGGAAGTTTGGGTTAAAAAGAGCTGCTGTTTTTGGCTCTTATGCCAGAAAGGAAGCCAGCATGAGTAGCGATGTGGATCTGCTTGTTTTATTGGATGACACTTTTGAACTGGAAAAATACTTAAAATTCGAGGCAGCTGTTAAAAGGGCACTAAAGAAGAATGTAGATATTCTAGAATACAGATGTATTAACCCTGTTATGAGAGATGATATTTTAAAGGAGGCTATAGAAATTTATGGAAACAAGAGACAGGAAAATACTCCTGGCAATTCTTGAGGATATAGAAGACATTTATAAGGCACTAGATGAATTTAGTTGTGATACTATGGAGAAATTTTTAGCAAGTCGTTTGTTACAAAAGTGTGTAGTGATGAGTTTGATAAATATTAGTGAAGGAATAGGAGAACTGAGTAAAGAATTGAAATCCAAGTACAAACAAATTGATTGGAGTCAGTTTAAAAAGTTACGTAATATTGCCGCACATAAGTATGGAGCTATTAATTTTGTTGTAGTATGGAATATTATCAACAAAAATATCCCTATTTTCAAAAAAAGTATAATTAACATTTTAAAAGAAACTGAGATACAGCAATAAAAACTTTAGTTGGAGGACTACAATGCTAGTTTTACTGGTAGCTATCGGTACGGCCCTGCTGGGGGAAGTGAAAATTCAGCCTTTCGGGACGGCTTTTCGCTTTGGCCTGGGCAGTGTGTTCTTTCTGCTGGCCCTGATATTCTGGCGCCAGCTGCCATTACGCCTGACCGGCCTGGTGGTGGGCCTGACCACTGTTGCCTGGCGGATAGGGCTGGCCAGCTATCACGGGCTAAGCTGGAGCGAGGCTTTGTGGCTGCATTTGCCGGCCCTGGCCTACTACCTGACCCTGGTTTTCTTCTTGCATAATGCGGGCTGGGAGAGCAAGCGGGAACAGCCCCTGCAACTGGGGGGACTGGTGGCTCTGGCTGATGGCGGGGCCAACCTGGTGGAGATGCTGGTACGCACCGGTTTCAATCTGGAGCTGCTCACCCCCGGAAAACTGTGGGCCTTGCTGGTCGTAGCCTTGCTGCGGGGGTTAGCCGTGGTTTTGCTGGCCGATGTCCTGCTGCAGGAACGGCATCGGACCACCAGGGAAGTGGAAGAGGAACACCTGCTCAGGCGGTTACTGGTGGGGTCTAACCTGCACATGGAGGCTTTTTTTCTGCGCAAATCCATGGCCCAGGTGGAAACAGTAATGGCCCGCAGCCATGAACTCTATCAGAAATTGAAAAATCGTCAACCGGTTCCTGACCCCCTGGCCAAAATGGCCCTGGATGTGGCCAAAGAGGTCCATGAAATCAAAAAAGATCTAAAACGGCTGGAAGAAGGCTTAAATCAGCTGCTGGCCGAAGAGCCGGTAACTGAGGTGCTGACGGTAGAGGAAATTCTGGAGCTGGTGGCAGCCACCAACCGGGCCTACGCCCAAACTCTGGGCAGGAAGATCGAAATACAGACTGAGGCGGAAGGACAGTATGTCACTGACCGTATTTATCCGCTGGTTTCCATCTTGAACAACCTGGTGCAAAATGCAGTGGAGGCCATGGAGGAAGGACAGATCATCCTGCGGGCCGGGCTGGTAGCGGGTAAACTGGAGCTGCTGGTAGCCGATAATGGCCCGGGCATCGCACCCCGGGACCAGGAGCTGGTGTTTGAACCCGGTTTTACCACCAAATTTACCCCGGAAGGGCGGCCTTCCACCGGGATAGGGCTGACCCAGGTCCGGGATATGGTAGAGCATCTGGGCGGGGAGATCAGTTTGTCTTCCCAGCCTGGAACCGGAACCGTTTTTGCTATCAAAGTACCCTTGTAGGGGAGGTGACCTATGGGCGAATTCAAATTCATGATTATCGATGACGACCGTATCTGCAGGCGCATGTTGAGTATGATCATCGAACAGGAAGGTTTAGGGGAAGTAGTCGGGGAACTGGAGACCGGGGAAATGGCCGATATGGTGGTGATGCAGGTCCGGCCCGATGTAGTGCTGGTGGACTTGTTGCTACCCGGTCAGGATGGGGTTGAGGTAGTAGCTGCCCTGAAAGAAAGAGGTTTTACGGGGGCCATTGTCATGATTTCTCAGGTGGAAAACAAGGAAATGGTGGCCGGTGCCTATCAGGCGGGCGTGGATTTTTATATCCACAAACCCATCAACCGGGTGGAAGTGGTATCGGTTTTGCAAAAAGTGCTGGCCAATTTGCGCCTGACCCAATCCCTGGCCCAGGTGCGCAATTCCCTGGCAGCATTGGATTGGATGGTGGGCAACCAGCAACCGGAACGGAGCAGTGACAGGGAGAGCGGCAGCAAGAAAATGCGCCGGGTTTTGCGGGACCTGGGACTGGCGGGGGAAATGGGCAGCCGGGAACTGAACTGGCTGGTGGAGATTTTGCGGGAGAAGGAAGAAGAAGGGCGCACTCCGGCCAACCTGCAGCTCAAAGAGCTATATCAGGAATTGCAGGAACGCTACCGCCAGGAAACTGGAGAAGAGGTGGATCTGGGTACCCTGGAGCAGCGCATTCGCCGGGCAGTACACGAAGCTATGGAACATCTGGCCGCTTTAGGGGCGGAAGATTACCATGATCCTCTTTTTGAATACTATGCTCCCCGCTTTTTTGATTTTAACGAAGTACGGGCCAAATTGCGAGGAGAAAAGGGCAAGATCAACCTGAAAAAATTCATCATGGCCCTTTATGATGAGGTTACGCATCAATAACTGGAGTATACAATGTAGGCTCCAGTTATTTTTTTGTAGTTTTTTGTGGGCTGGTCACCAAAATGGAGCCAGAGGTGAGAGCAGTGATCAAGTTCAATAATGTCAATAAATATTTCGGCAACCATCATGTCCTCAAGGATATCAATCTGGAAATCCGGGAAGGGGAAGTGGTGGTGGTCATCGGCCCCTCCGGCTCGGGGAAGAGCACCATGTTGCGCTGTATCAACCAGCTGGAGAAGATTTCTTCCGGTGAATTGATAGTGGACGGTTTCCGGCTGGATGACCCAAAGGTGAATATAAATCTCTTACGGCAGGAAATCGGCATGGTTTTCCAGCATTTCAATCTCTATCCTCACAAGACGGTGCTGGAAAATATCACTTTGGCTCCCATCAAGGTCAAAAAAATGGACCCCCGGGAAGCGGAAAAAATCGCCCGTTACTATCTGCAAAAGGTAGGCATTGCTGAAAAGGCTGACGCCTATCCCAGCCAGCTTTCCGGTGGCCAGCAGCAAAGGGTGGCCATTGCCCGGGGTCTGGCCATGAAGCCGAAAATCATGCTCTTCGATGAGCCCACCTCAGCCCTGGACCCGGAAATGGTCAATGAGGTACTGGATGTAATGAAGTCCCTGGCCCGGGAGGGAATGACTATGGTGGTGGTTACCCATGAGATGGGCTTTGCCCGGGAAGTGGCCGACCGGGTGATTTTCATGGATGAGGGGCGCATTATCGAGGAAGGCACCCCGGAACATTTCTTCAAAGAGCCCAAAGAGGAGCGAACCAGGCTCTTCTTAAGCAAAATTCTCTAATAAACAAGGGAGGTTGAACCGATGAAACTGAAAAAACTGATAGCATTGGCTTTCGCCGGGATCCTGTCGCTTGGACTGCTGGCCGGCTGCGGAGGTGGCGGAGAGCAGAAACAGGCGGAAAACCAGCCGGCAGCCGGAAAGGCTGGCAAACTGGAGCAAATCAAACAGCGGGGCAAATTGATTGCCGGTGTCAAGTATGATGTACCCCTGTTTGGCATGCTCAATACCCAGACCAACCAGGTAGAAGGCTTTGAAATCGACCTGATGAAGGAACTGGCCAAAAAGATTTTTGGTGATGAGAGCAAAGTGGAATTCGTCAAGGTTGAATCCAAAACCCGGATTCCTATGCTGCAAAACGACCAGGTGGATATTGTGGCCGGTACCATGACCATTACTGAAGAGCGGAAAAAGCAAATTGACTTTTCCGATGTCTATTTTGAAGCCGGTCAGTCCCTGCTGGTCAAGAAAGGCAGCTCCATTAAATCAGTGGATGATTTGAAAGGCAAGAAAGTAGCGACTGTCCAGGGTTCCACCAGTGCCAAGAACATTCGGGCCAAGGCTCCGGAAGCCCAGGTGCTGGAATTCCCCACCTATCCCGAAGCCTTCCTGGCTCTGCAAAATGGCCGGGCTGATGCTATGACCACCGATAACTCCATCTTGCTTGGTTTTGCCCAGCAGGATCCTAATGTAGAACTGGTAGGCGGGCTCTTTACTTCCGAACCCTACGGTATGGGCTTCAAGAAAGGCAATGATGACTTTGTCAAGTTTGTCAATGACTGGCTGAAGGAAATGAAGGACAGCGGCAAGTACGCTGAACTGTATAAAAAGTGGTTTAAAGAAGAACCCCCCAAGTAAGCGGCCGGGGTCCCCTGCCCGGGGACCCCTTTAAATTGCACCGGAGGAGGTAGTTTGTATGACCAACTGGGCAGATGTCTGGCAACGCTCGGATCAATTCTTCTCCGGGCTGGCCATTACCCTGCAGGTATCCTTGCTGGCCCTGGTTCTGGCCCTGGCGATTGGCGTAATTGTGGCGGTTTTGCGGGTTATCGAAAACCCGGTAACCCAGTTTATCGGCAAATGGTATGTGGAGTTTTTTCAAAATACACCCCTGGTAATTCAGGTCTTTTTCTTTTATCAGGGTTTGCCCTCTTTGGGAGTAAGCCTGTCGGAATTTACCTGTGGCACCCTGGGGCTGGGCATTTATACCGGTGCCTATATTGCCGAAGTGTTTCGGGCTGGCATCCAGTCCATTCCCAGAGGACAGTGGGAAGCGGCCCGCTCCCAGGGCTTCACTTATCTGCAAACCATGGGTTATATCATTCTGCCCCAGGCCTTGCGGGTAGCTTTGCCCCCGCTGGGCAACCAGGTGGTAAACCTGGTGAAAAACTCGGCCATTCTCAGCACCATTGCCGTTGCTGACCTGATGTATAATGCCAACCTGGTTTCTGCCGAAACTTTTATCGTTTTTGAAGTCTATATTTTTGCTGCCTTACTCTATCTGACTTTGACAATTCCCCTGAGTGCCCTGGTGGAATACCTGGAACGCCGGGTAGCTCAAGGTTATCATTAAAGGAGGGCTGAAGGATGACTACAAGTGGCTGGGCTCCCTTTCTGGATTTAAATAACCTGACCTTTCTGGCGGCTGGTTTGCGCTGGACCCTGGGGTTAGCCGCCCTGAGCATAGCCTTCAGTCTGTTTTTCGGTGTGCTGCTGGCTCTGATGCGCATTTCGGGCTGGAAGTTCCTGAGCGGGCCGGCCTATCTCTATATCCATGCCTTGCGCAATAGCCCCTTGTTGCTGATCATCTTTTTTACCTATTTCGCCTTGCCCCGGATGGGGATCAGCCTTTCGCCCTTCTGGGCCGGGGTGGTGGCTTTGACCATCTTTACTTCTGCTCTGGTAGCGGAGATTTTCCGGGGTGGAATTCAGGCGGTGCCTAAAGGGCAATGGGAAGCGGCTCGCTCCCAGGGTTTCACCTGGGCCCAGACTATGGCTTATATTATTTTGCCCCAGGCTTTCAAGAAAATTATACCGCCCCTGGTCAGCCAGTTTACTTCCCTGATCAAGGATACTTCCTATTGTTTCATCATTTCGGTACCGGAGCTGTTCAGCCAGGGCCAGGTTTTCTTCAGCCGTTACAATAACCCGATGCAGACTTTGCTGGTGGAGGCAGTGATCTATTTTGTCATCTGCTATGCCCTGACTTCCTACAGCCGCCGCCTGGAACGCAAGTTGGCCTATGGCCACTGATTGTGGTATAGTATATCCTGAGGTGATTTGTAGTGAAACCCACAGTGGCGGTTGGCATGAGCGGAGGCGTGGACAGTTCGGTAGCGGCCGCTCTTTTAAAAGAGCAAGGATATAATGTTATCGGCATAACCCTGCAAATCTCCCCGCGGGAAATTGAAGATGAGGATTACGGGGGCTGTTGCTCTCTTTCCTCCATCAATGATGCCCGCCGGGTTTGTGACAAACTGGGGATACCCTTTTATGTCCTCAACTTTCGGGAATTGTTTGCTGAAAAGGTAATCGATTATTTCTGTCAGTCCTATTTGCGGGGGGAAACCCCCAATCCCTGTATTGCCTGTAACAAGGAAATCAAATTCGAAGCCTTCCTGCGCAAGGCCCGGGCTCTGGGAGCTGACTATATCGCGACCGGCCATTATGCCCGCCGGAAATATGATGAACAGAGGGGGCGCTGGCTGTTGCGCAAAGGGGTGGATCAGCGCAAGGACCAGTCCTATGTGCTGTACACCTTTACCCAGGAGCAGCTGGCCCATACCCTCTTTCCCCTGGGGGAAATGGTGAAGGAACAAACCCGGGAACTGGCCAGAAAGCTGGAATTGCCGGTGGCCAACAAGCCGGAAAGCCAGGAAATCTGTTTTGTGCCAGATGATGATTATGGCGCTTTTCTTGAGGAAAAGCTGGGTGAGCAAATCAAGCCTGGACCTTTCCTGGACCGCCAGGGCCGGGTGCTGGGACAACACAAAGGAATTGTCCATTATACCATTGGACAGCGGAAAGGGCTGGGCATTGCCCTGGGTAAGCCCATGTTTGTGGTGGATATCGATCCGGAACGGAATGCAGTGATTCTGGGGGAAGCGGAGGAAGTGTATTCGGACCGGCTGGTTGCCGATGAGCTGAACCTGATTTCCCTGCCCGTCCTGAACCAACCTGTGGAAGTGGAGGCCAAAATCCGCTATGCTGCCCGACCGGCACCTGCATTGGTACGTCCTCTGGGAGAGAAGGCAGGCAATGGGGAGCAGGTACTGGTGGAATTTAAGGAGCCGCAGCGGGCAATTACCCCTGGACAGGCAGTGGTGTTCTATCAAGGGGAGTATGTGTTAGGCGGTGGAGTAATTAGAAAACTTCCTCTGCAAATATGCAAACCATAAAACTGCCGCAGTACCGGCAGTTTTTCTTTTTAAAACCCTTGCTTTCTGCACATACTAACAGAAACCGGAGGGATAAAGGATGGCAAAAAATCTTTGCCGGGGCCGCCATCTGACAGGCTTACCCCTGTACAATCAAGCGGGAGAAATGCTGGGGCGAGTACGGGAACTGGCTGTGGATGAAGAGGGAAAACTGCGGGCGCTGGCTATTTCTGATGATAAATGGTTTACCTGGGAACAAATTGTGGCTTGTACGGATGAGGGCATTAAAATCGCAGGGGAAGCCCTGGCGTCCTGTCCAGTACCCTGTCCGGCCTGGCTGGAACAAACTCTGCTCGATCAACAAAAACAGGAAATCGGACAGGTAGGGGATCTGATTCTGGATAAAACTACCGGAACAGTGCAGGGGATTGAACTGGCCCAGACTATTTTTGATGATTTGTGGCAGGGACGGCGGGAGATTCCATGGCAGCAATTGACCTGGGAAAATGGCTATCTGGTATGGTTAGAAAGTGAAAAAGCGGGTCAAACTATGAATGAAACCTGAAGAGAGAAAGGAGTCATTCTTATGATTTGTCCCGTTTGTGGTGGAAAAAGCACCGGGAAAGTGGGAGTGGACCAGTATTATTGCTGGGATTGTTTTGTGGAGTTTCGCCGCCAGGGTAATGAAATCCAGGTTTACGATGTTGCGGAAGATGGTAGTCTCATGGCCTGGGAGGAAGAATTGGCCGAGCCTTATCTCTAAGAGGAGGTGTTTTCTATGGCCAGAAGTTTCTGGAATGGGCTGGTTGCTGGAAGTGTGCTGGGAGCAATCATCGGTTTGGTAGCCGGACCACAGCTTAAACCCACTCCCAAACGGACTTTGCTGGGAAAAACCCGGCGGGTTACAGCCCGGGCAGCCAAAATGGTCAATGATGTGCGGGACGGTGTCAGGGATATCAAAAACATTCTGGACTAAAACCGGTGATGGCAAATGAACAGAGTTAAAATAATCGCCCGCCGCAGTTTCCTGATTGGAATGCTGTTGGCGGCGCTCTTTTTTTTCTGGACCATCAGAAAAGTTTTGCTGCTGTTTACTGGTGGCTGGCTGCTGGCCTATTTGCTGGGACCGCTGGTAGACAAGCTGGAAGAGAAGGGCTTGAGCCGTTTGCAGGCTCTGATTGTCCTCTATCTTGCCATGGCGACCCTGGTGCTGGCAGGCGCCTTTTTTCTCCTGCCTGCTTTTCTGCGGGAA
The DNA here is from genome assembly GCF_002049255.1 of Carboxydocella sp. ULO1. NCBI lineage: Bacteria > Bacillati > Bacillota > Clostridia > Eubacteriales > Clostridiales Family XVI. Incertae Sedis > Carboxydocella > Carboxydocella sp. ULO1. The sequence goes on from NZ_BDLQ01000081.1 coordinate 163,282, forward strand.
CTCAGTCAGGTAGGGGAAGTATTGCCCCGGATCTGGACCAGATGGGAAGGTTTCTGGCAAACCTGGTTACAGCGCCTGGATGGAGCGGGCTTGCCGGCAGAAGTGCAGAAGGTTCTAAGTAGCCGTCTGGCCCTGGCGCAGAAAGAGGTGGAAGGCTGGCTGGCCCAGGGGGCAGCCGGAATTCTGGCTCTGGCCGGGCAAGTTGGCACATTTTTGATTTTGCCTATCCTGGCTTTTTACTTTTTACTGGATTGGAACCAGTTGCTTCAGGGCTGGGAGCGATTGCTACCGCGGATCGCCCAATTCCATGTAGCAGCTCTGCTGGCCGAATTGGACCAGATTATGAAAAAATTTATCAGGGGACATTTGTTGATTTGCTTGCTGGTAGGTCTGTTAACGGGTTTGGCCATGCTGCTATTAGGGGTTCCTTATGCACTTTTCCTGGGGGTAGTGGCTGGGATTCTGGACCTGATTCCTTTTTTTGGTCCCATTCTGGGCGGGATACCGGCAGTAGTACTGGCCTTGCAGATAAGCTGGTCCAAGGCAGTGGCAGCTACTCTGGCGATTCTGGTAATCCAGCAAATCGAAGCCCATCTGCTTTCCCCCAAAATTTTAGGGGATGCTTTGAACTTGCATCCCCTCACCGTTATTTTTGCCTTGCTGGCCGGTGGTGAACTGGCCGGGTTATGGGGGCTGTTGCTGGCGGTGCCGCTGACAGCTATGGGCAAGGCCATTTTACGTTATGTTTTTCTTTTACTGGTAGAGGAATAATCAGCAGGGGCAGTTGGATAGCTCATTCCACTACCTCTTTATCGCTTAGCATTTGGGAAAAGAACAAGGAAAACACTCATGTTCGTGTTCTTCGGGTTCTCTGGTAGCTGCAATCAAAGTGGCGATGGCTTTTTCTTTGGCTGCACTGGCCAGGAGGAAGCTGTTGGCCAGCCGCACTACCTGAGCCAGTTGCTCGAAGTCACAGGCTTTCACCACCTCCTTACGCAAACGGTGAGCGATTTCGCAGAAAAGCTGGGCTTCACAGCGGGTAACGGGACCCTGGGTGCCGAGAATGCAGGGCAGGCAATGACGGGTATAGATGGCCTGATTGCAATCGGGACACTTATAATGGGGATTGTCATCACGTTCTTTGTTCATTTTTCTGGAACCTCCTTCGTGGGAATTACGAGTATATTCTCGTAAAAAATATGGCTGGGGAAGCAGGAATATGCCTGTTTAATCCAGCCATTTCAGCAGACGGGGATTTGGGTCAAGGATAGATTGATACTGCTTAATATTGCCGAATTTTCCTTCCGGATCCAGAGTCAGATAGCGGTGGTACTTAGCTATGCGATCCACCGGGCGGGCCCAGCCATAGTGCTTGATTCTGATAGCTGAGGCCAGGCCTGGTAACTCCGTGATATTTCTGGGAAAACGCCCGCAGTGCAAGGCAGTTTCCTGCCAGACATAGGGGAAAGAGGGAATATATCTAACCAGAAAGGGACGATAGGTCAGGTGGGCCTGCCAGTATTCATCTTCCCGGTAATGGTCTTCATCCCACATATCATAGAGGCGGAAGGCAATCCAGTCATATTCAGTCTGATTTATTAAGCTGGAAAACTCGCTATATATACGGTCTTCGAAAACTTCATCGGCATCTAAAGCCAGGATCCAGTCAGGCTCAGTCTTGATGGTTTCCAGCCACTGTTGCTGGCGTAATACGATTTCATTGTGAAAGGAAGATTGGGTTCGGCGAATCAGTTTTAAAGGGATACCCTGCAAGATTTTTTCACAGAGCTCCGGGGTTTCATCTTCGGAACCGTCATCAATGATTACGGCAGTATCAACCAGCGGGCGGGCCTGTTCTAAAACCCGGGCCAGATAGCGATTGGCTTCGTTACGTACCACCATGGAAAGGGTAACGCGGTTGTTGCTGTTTTTCCTTTGCCAGCCGGGGCGGGGGAAATTCCAGAGGGGCTGGTAGCTTTTTTTATATTCCTCAATTCGGGCCATGTCTGCTTCCCGGTAAAGGTGCAGGGCGGGAAACTGGGTATCTACATAGAGAGGGAAACCGAGAACAGCAGCCCGGATGCAGAAATGACGATCTTCGCCCCAGTAATCCAGATTGGGAATAAAATTAAAATTAACCCCGGCTGTTAGAGCCCGGTGGGAGATGAGGGTACAGGCCCCCAGCCCGCCCACCTGGTAAAGGCCGGGAACTTGCAGTCGTCGGAGAAATTCAGGACTTAACTGATACTGTCCCCTTTCCCAGACCTGGGGAAGGCGAGGTGTCTCCGGTTGCCAGCAGGTCCAGAAAATCTCCGAGACGATGTCTTTTTCACAGAGATAGAGATGCCGGAGGGTTAAGGGATGGAGGATTAGGTCGCTATCCACCAGAAAGACATGGGTGTATTCTTTTTCCAGTGCAAAATTGAGAATAAAGTTTTTTAAACTGGCTACAAATTTAATCAGCTCATCATTCCAGTGGTGAGTGGTAGTATTACAAAGATAAGGGGTGGAGTTGGGCGGGACCTGAGCGTAGAAGTAGGTAGAACCTTCCCGGCGAAAACCCTGCAGTAACTGGCTGGAGAGAGGATCATCATTGTTATCAATGAGGAGGAAATCGGCGGTTAAACCGGTCAGATCCAGCTCCTGCAGGGAGCGCAGAAACTCTCGTAAAATAGCAGGTTTTTGCCGAATGGGACTGGCAATCAGAATCATAGCCATCCTTCTTCCTTCCAGAATAAACCAGAGAGCAAAGACCAGCAGGGGTCGGGACTGAAGACAGCTCCCAGGGCCAAATAGATAACTGCCTGGTAGCAGGGCAAGGCTTGCTGCTCCAGTTGCTTTAATGGCAAGAAGGCTTTCTGGTAAGCCAGAGACATAATATAGTAAAGTACCAGCCGGGTATCGTGCTGCCAGTTCAGGAATTGCAACAGGCGCAAACAGGAGTCAGGAGTATAAAGACAGAACCACTCATCCTGCCAGAGCCGGGGATGAGTCTGAGCCAGCTCTAGCAATCTTGTCAGGGGATAGAGATAAGTCGGCTGGCTCTGGAGGGCCGCCAGATAATAGCGAGCAGCCATGGCAGGTTGCTGACGGGCCAGCGCCATATCCCCCCGGGCCTGCTGGATTTGGGTCCGGGCCTCCGGACAGCCCCTGGCTGCCAGGGTCAGCAGGGTTTCCGCAGCAGCATAATTATTTTGTTCCAGTTCCTGCAAAGCCAGGAGCAAATAAAGCTGAGGAGCCAGGGGGGCGTATTTTTCAGCATCAGCCCAATTGCCCAGCAGAAAATGGCAGTAACCTGCCCGCAGGGCCAGGTCAGGTAAGTAACCGGCACCGGTAGGGATGACTGCCAGGGCCTGTTCAAAATAATGCAGGGCGGTACGGGGATTAGCGGCGGTCAAATACTCACATCCCAGACTGTAAAGCAAAAAAGGGTCCTGCTTGTTCTGGGTCAGGGCCAGCTGGATTACCTGCTGGTTACGCTGACACTTTTGTTTTTGCTGGATTACTGCCGGGAGATAACCGTAATGGTAGATGGTGAGGGGAGCCTGACCAATGGCCTCCTTGCCGGCATGAGCGGCTATACTGGGCAGTACTTGTTCGTGGATTACCCCGCTGAAACGATAGTGAGGCCGGTTACGAAAAAGGCGGACAACCAGGTCCTGGCTGCGATACAGCCAGTTGTCTGGCTCATGCAAGTTAATAACCGGCAGGTAGAAGCCTTCATACAGACTGCCAGGCGCAGTCAAAAACCGCTGCAGCTGTTCTCTCCCCTGATGGATTAAAACCTCGTCGGCATCCAGCACCAGAATCCAGTCACCCCGGGCCTGCTCCAGGGCAAAGTTACGGGCCTGGCTGAAATCATGGGTCCAGGGACAGGAAAATAGGCGGGCAGAGAAACTGGCGGCAATCTCCAGGGTCCTGTCCGTAGAGCCTGTATCAACGATGATGATTTCATCCACCAGTTCCTGGACTGAGGTCAGGCAGCGGGCCAGACAGTTTTCCTCGTTTTTAACAATCATGCAAAGGGAGAGCAACATAATCAATCACCTCCGGCAATTAATGGGAGGCGATTCAGCCAGTACTGGCTGAGTTCCTGATAAAACCTGGCTACTTCCAGGGGAGGACTGGCAGCCAGCAGCCTGTTGCTGATTTCAATCATCCCTGTCAGAGCTGCCTGCCAGGCCAGCTCACGTACGGGGAAATTTTGTTGTTCATTGAGCCAGTTAGCCAGTCGTAGAGCCGGTTCCGAACAGCCGAGCCGACATAGGGTTTGATAAACCTGGACCGCTAAGTCCCTGGCAATTCCTTCCCCTGAAGGAGAAACGGATTGTTGCTCCAGTAGCCAGTTCAGGAGGGAAGCGTTAGCCTGGCCATCGGGAATGGAATTGAGTTCGGTCAGAATGGGAGTCAGTTCTTGCCGGGAGAGATATGCTGCCAGACAGGACCAGATGAGAGCAGCAGGACGCCGGTGATTCTTTGCAGGTATCTGCTGGAAATAAGCCAGGGCCTTGCTAAACTCCCCTTCCAACATGGCCGCTTCTCCCATTAACAGGAATTTATCAGCCAGTGCCACACAGGAAGTATTCTCAAGCAGTAAATTGAGAGCAGCAGTCTGAAAATGTTCCAGGAAAATCCGGCAAACCAGCAAGGTGGCTGCTGGGTTATTGAGGTTAAAATGGTAGTATAACCAGCGCAGGACGGTCAAACCATCAGCCAATTCCAGCCAGCAGGTTACCAGTTCCTTCAATGCTGGAGCGAAGGTAGGGTTATCCAGCAGAGCTTTAGTCCAGGCGATTACGGCCTGCCAGTGCTGTCGTAAAGCCCGGTAGGAAAGACCAAGATAGTAGAGACTGCGAAAACCGGTTACTCCCGCCCTGCTTGTGCCCCCGAAAGCTGGCCCGGTCCGGGCAAGAGCTGTCTGAAAAGCGCTGGCGGCCTGGCGGTGGTCGTCCAGAGCCCGGTAGCAGAGACCAAGGGCATAATGATAGTCGGGAAAATCGGGGTAGACCTTGATTTCAGCTTCCAGCATATTAAGGGCTTCCTGCCAGCGTTCCAGGGCGCTTAAACACTGGAAAGCGTTCATAACTGTAGCCGTACGGAACAGGATGACAGCCGGGGGTATTTGAGCCAGGGCCAGACTGAATTCTTCCCAGGCTGCTTGATAGTTTCTGATATAGAGATACTCAACTCCTAGATAATAGTGATAATAGGGATTGTCAGGCTGAGCAGCCAGGGCCCGCTGGAGGAGGTCAAGATTGCGCTGGTGCTTGTTCTGGCGGCGTTCCGGGAGATAGCCGCTATGAATAATCAGTGGTCCCTTGCTGGCAATTTCCGTTCGATAACCGGTCGGAACCGTGATCTGCTCGTGGATCTGACCCTGAAAGCGCATCCAGGGGTCCTGGCGAAAAAGACGCAATACCCAGGAGAGATGCCAGTCTGAGCCATCAGGAACCAGGAGATTTTTTACAGGTAATAGATAGGCGTCTACACCACTGGCATTAGTTACCAGTTGGGGTAGAAAGGCGGCTGATTCAGGCTCCAGGTATTCATCGGCATCCAAAACCAGAATCCACTCACCCCGGGTTTGATCCAGGGCAAAATTACGGGCAGCGGCAAAATCATCCTGCCAGGGAAAAGTATAGATTTTATCGGTAAAGCGGGCGGCTATGGCCCTGGTGTCATCAGTGGAACCGGTATCCACCACAATTATTTCCGTAACCCAGGGCTGAGCAGAGCTGAGACAGGTGGCCAGGGATTCAGCCTCATTGCGTACGATTAGGCACAAACTGATATCAGCCATAGCTTACACCTCAATTAGACAGGCTTCGATCCGGGCCAGCAGCTGAGCACATTCCTGGTGCTGGGGGTTTATTGCCAGTTCAGTACGCAGGACGGAGAGAGCCAGCTCCTGGTAAAGGCGGGCCAGTTCCCGGGCCACTCTAGGTTCATTGTAGCCCTGTTGATAGGCCTTGACCATAAACTGTTCGGCTTCCGCCAGTTTACCCTGTAACCAGCAACTTTTGGCCAGCAAATATTTCAGATACGGGTCCGGACTCTGACTGACCAGCTGCCGGGCCTGTTTTTCTGCCTGAGCTCCCCAGCCCTGTTGCAGGTATAATTCCACCCAGGCAAGATCGGGCTCCGGTGGCAACCAGGGTTTAAGCCGTTTCCTGGCTTGCCAGAATTTTTTCAGCTTTTGGTACTCTGCAATTTGGACCAGCAGTTCCCAGGCAGCCTGCTGCCATTCGCCTTCAATAGCAGCAGAGCTGGTTGGCGGGAGATAGCCGTAAACCAGCAAGTGCAGCAGACAGGCAGTCGGGGAAAGGAACTGCTGCAAATTGCGGAGAGTTTGAAGGGCATGTTTCCGGTGACCATAAACCCAGTACCAGAGGATAAGGTGGTATTGAGCCGACAGAAAAAGGGAACCAGCCGGGGAAAGGCGGCCAAACAGAGATTGGGCGGCCAGGATATTACCCAGTTTCAGCTGACAGAGGCCAGCTAACCAGATGATATTCTCCGGACCGTCCTCCAGCTGGCTTAAAGCTTGTTCAAAACAGGCAAGGGCCAGCTGATAAGCTTTTTCGTTGAATAACAGGCGGCCCAGTAACAAACGGGCAGAGGGCTCGGAAAAATCAAAAACCTTTTCCAAATCGGTCATAGTTTCCTGTGGATATTTGCGCGGTTCCAGAATGGCAATAATGCGGGCTAAAGCGGGAACCAGATTGGGATTGTGATGAAGGGCAGTTAAGTAATACTTGAGTGCCCCTTCCCGGTCCTGAAAATATTCAGCCAGTTCTCCCAGATGGTAATTAACTTTATCCACCTGGCAGCTGTACACATTGGCATAAAAGGCTGGCTGGGGTGGCAGTTCCAGACATTGACGAAAGCTGGTTATAGCCAGGGCCGGTTGTTTGAGCTCCTTTAAAACCAGTCCGTGGATAAAATACAGATCTCCCTGTTGGGGAAAGAGAGGACGCCATTCTTGCTCAATAAAATCCAGTAATTCCTGATAGTTTTTTAGATGTAAAAGACAGGAGGCAATGTAACGGTAAAGCTTGGGGGCATAAAGTGCCTGGGGAGCAAGCCGGGATTGAACCAGGCGGAACTGGGATAACGCTTCGGTATATTCCCGGGCGCGGAAATATTCCACTCCCAGGTGGAAACGGTTCAGAAGATGATCAGGGTCACTGTCTACTTCTTTCAACAGTAAGCGTAAATTGCGCTGCCGTTTGTCTTTGTTTTCGATCTCTTCATCCAGATAGCCATAGTGATAAAGCACTATATCTTCAGCAATTTCGATTTTAGCGGTGGGATTGACGGCCAGGATGTTGTCACAAATTTGTTCATGTACTGCCCCGGTAAAACGGTACTGGGGCCGGTTGCGGAAGAACCGGAATACCACATCAGCAGCTGTTAGCACTTCTGAGCCGGAATTGAAATAATTAATGATTTTCAGCAAATAACCTTCAACTTCGGTAGCTGAAATTTTGTTGCGCAGACAGGCAATACTGTCAGGATGCAGCTCTTCATCACCATCAATAACCAGAATCCAGTCCCCTGTGGCCTGTTGCAGGGCGAAATTGCGCACCTGACTGAAATTATCCTGCCAGGGCTGGATATATATTTTTTCCGTAAAACGGCGAGCGATTTCTAATGTGTTATCGCTGGAACCGGTATCTACGATAACAATTTCCTCCACTGCCGGTTTAATGCTGGACAAACAGCGTTCCAGGTATTTACCTTCATTTTTTACTACCAGGCAGGCGGTGATGGTAGGATTGTTCATTTCTATCCCCCCTTTGCCTAAAACTATATTATTGTTTAAACCAAAGAAAGTTGCAGAAAAAGGTAACAATTTTTTTGAGCTTATCATAGTGTATATCAGCTATCTGATTAATTAGGGAGTGAAAGGTATGCCGAACTATAAAGTTTTTCAGGATAATCCTGATTCACTAAAAATCAAGATATTCGGCAGCCAGAATCAGGCTATTAATACTGATAACTCTGGTAGTATAGTTATTACTTCAACGGGCCTGGCGGTTACCGGAAGTATTAATGTAGGTACAGTCACAGTCACTTCTACGGGATTGTCAGTGACTGGTGCAGTAGATGTAGGCACAGTAACTGTGACCTCGACGGGCCTGGCGGTTACCGGAAATATTAATGTAGGGACAGTCACAGTAACTACAGGATCAGGACAACTGGCCGTTTCTCTAGGTACTGGTCTGGTCAATGTCTCAATGAATAATCTGGCAACTACAGATGTTACAGAAGTAATTGCCAATAATGTTTCTGTTACTGCCAGCGGCGCAACTGCCAGGCCGATTCTGGGTTACAATACCTGGACATTTGCTGTCAAAAACAGCTCTACGGTGGCAAATGCCCAGGCGGTTGTTCAGCTACAACTTAGCGCAGTGGGAGCTGATGAGTCCGACTGGGTCAATGATGGTAGTCCGGTCACTCTGAACCAGAACAGTGTGGCTTTTTTGGTTGGTTCCTACCAGGTCAAATATGCTCGAATTTACTACCGGGCTGTGGATGCTGCCAGTGCTGTAACCTTAAATATAACCTATCAGGCACAGGTTTAGAACCTAATTTAGATAGGGCACTTTGTCTGAGCAGACAAGTGCCTGTTTTCATGTTTATCCGGGTCAGGATACAGGTTTTTATTAATATGGTCACTGGTGGTGAATAGCCAATGCTATTGTATATACCGAATGTAATTGCTAATACTACTGAAAATTCCACCGGCCCGGTAGAAATCAGTGGCGCAAGTACTGTTACGGTTTTTCTCAAAAACCAGGGCCTATTCCCGGTTATCTGGTGGCTGGAAATCAGTCCGAATGGAGAGGATTTTCTCAGGGAAAATGCCCAGACTTCGACCAATCCGGGCTGTTTGCAAAGGCTTATCTTATCCACTCCCGCTCCCTTTCTGAGAGTGAAATATAAGACAGAGTTTTGCCAGACCAGTTTTGATTTGTGGATTTATTACTTCTGATTGGGAGGGTAGAATATGAGCAAGTATGCCAATTACTATCCCAATGAGTTTAGGGTCCAGGTTTACGGAACCAATACCTCCCAACCGCTGAAAACCGATAACCAGGGGCAGTTGATTATAAAAAAAATTATTGAACCCATGAATGTTATTCAGGTACCTGTTTTTGTTTCACAAAAACTACAGGGTGTGCAGGTAACGGGCATACCCCAAAAATGGTTGCAGCAGGATGTAGCTACATTGCGTGAATATAGTTATCTGTTGCATAATGTAGGCAGTGTCACTGTAGTAGCTACTTTGCTGATCGCTCCGGAGAGCACCGGTCCGTGGGTAACGGATGGGTTGGCCCAGGTACTTGAACCCGAGAAAGCTAAGGTGATGAATCCAAACTTTTTCTTGCGCTACCTGGCGGTGGAGCTGGTAAAAATTGATAATCAAGGTCCGGATGGAATCGTGGATATATATTTTCAAGGTCATAGTTAAGAAAAAGAAGAATCGCCCCTGGCAACAGGAGCGATTTTTAATTACTTTGTATTCGCCAGGCTCAATCCGGGCAAACTGAATTCAACTACAACTGCCTCAAAAAGGCGACTAGATCTTTCTTTTCCTGTTCACTCAGCTTCAATTCCAGCACCAGGTTGAAAAACTCCACCGTATCCTCGATGGTCAACAATCTCCCATCATGCAGGTAAGGTGGACTATCCTTTAATCCCCGTAACGGGAAAGTCTTGATAGGCCCTTCCGGGCGGCCTTCATAGAAGCGTTCAACCTTCAGATCATGGGCCAGATTGTCGGTATAATAGGGAGCGGGATGGCACTTGCTGCAACGGCCTTTGCCGAAGAAGATCTGCTCTCCCCGCAGTTCTGCTTCAGTGGCTTTGGCTGGATTGAGGCGACCATATTCATTCAGCTTGGGTGCGGGTGGGAAATCCAGCATATTGATGAACTGGGCCATGTGCATTACCTGTTCCCGGGACAGGGGATTGATGCCCTTTTTGGCAGCAGCTACATGGTCGCCATCAAAATAGGCGGACCGCTGTTCAAATTCGGTGAAGTCCTCGACGGAACGCAGGGAACGCTTGGAACCGAATAGCTGCTGGATAAAGGTGCCGCGCAGGCTGGGAGTATCGATGCGGAAACGGGCTTCCTGGGGCCGGTTGTCAGGGTTAAGATGGAATTGCCCGGTGGTGTGGCCATTAACATGGCAATCGAAACAGGAAACCCCCTGGCTGGGCTTTTCCGATTTGCGGTCATCGGTAGCATTGAACTGTTGCTGGGGAAAGCGGGTGACTAACAGGCGCAGGCCTTCCAGCTGGACTGGGGTGAGGATGTCCTTGAACAGCTCATAAAAATTGTCCAGGGTAATGACCTGTCCTTTGGACACGTCTCCCAGTTCCGGTCTGGTGGTAAGAAACATGGCAGGCGGAAATTCGGGTAGATAAGCATCAGGCAGGTCGAAATCCACATCGAAACGGGTCAGCTCGGGAAACTGTTTTAACTGCACCGGGGGAAAGACCATACCGCCATTGGCCGGATGGGGATGGGGCAGAGGCAAATAGGGGAAAAGTCCTTTTTTCTTGATTTCCTCCGGGCTCATCTGGGCCAGCTCCTGCCAGGTCAGGCCCTTTTTCAGTCTGGCGGTGGGGCCCACGGGAATGGGTTTGCCCCGGGACATGGTAACTTCTTTGGTGGTTTTACCGGTGAGGTTATAGCGTTCTTCCAGCAATTTGCGCTGCCGGGCCATGACTTCCGGCTTTTCTTTTTTCTCCTTCTCCATGACCTCCTTGAAATTGCTGCGTTTCCAGGACCAGACATTCAGGGCTTTGCTGCCCGGGGTCAGAAAAGCCAGAGCTGCGGCCAGGAAGCCGATAGCCAGGATGCCGGCAGTTACTTTTAGTAAAAATCGTTTCAAACTGCGATAAGCCAGAAACATAAAACCCCTCCCTTCGGACAATTTCCCTAACAATTTATGTCCGCCAGGCAGGGGATATGCGTTGAACAAAATTGTTTTTTCGGGTATAATATGTACATAGATTGTGCATAAAATGTGTGTGGGAGGGCGGGTAAACCCGCCCTGTGGGGCACTACCGATTACCTTTGCGAGGGGCCTTCGGTGGTGCTTTTCTCATTTTTTCCATCAAATAGTGTATCAATGGTGCCAGGTAAGGGGCGAGAGTTTTTAGCCACTCGCGAAAATCGATAATGTCCATGGTTACCACCTCCTTTCCAGGGGTGGTTCCCCACACACTCCAATTATAAACATGTTATCCATTTAATTTCAACAGGTTTTTCTTTTTCTCAGCATGTACTCGTAAAATCCCCCACATTCCCGCCTCGACATCCCAGCGTAAGACCCCCGCCCGGTAGAGATAATCCCCCGGCACTCTGAATCTGCCCCCGGCTTTTTCCCGTAAATACAGGGTCCAGCTGTTGCCAATGCTCACTTTTCCCTGGCAGGCGATAATACTGGTCCCCAGAGTCCAGGTATGGCCGTGAATGAGGAAAGAGGTATTGCGGGGTTTGCTGGCAGCCATGCCGAAGTGAAAGACCAGGGGTTCACCGGTATAGGCTTCAAACAGGGGTGTTGCCGGGTCGCCATGAACAGCTGAGCTGAAGACCAGGGCCGGATCGGGGTTGAAGGCCAGTCGGTTAGCCAGCCGTTCACTGCGGTAATTGAAGGCTTTATGTCCCTGATCTTCAAAGTCCTCAACTTCCTGCGGGTCAGGTATCCGCTGACCCTGCTGATCAAAAAGTTCAATACCGTTGTGGGCAATGACTGCGAATTCCCGGTAGGGCGGTTGGCCAGGAGGATAGATGAGTAAATGAGCGCCATGGCTGCGGGGTTTGCCGCTATAGGGATCAAGCCAGTAGGAACCTGGCGGTTCAACAATTATGGCTCCGAACAGCCCCCGTTGTCGGTGGTTGCGCAGGTCAGTCATACTGTAGAAGAAATGCAGGCCCGGGACGTCAGCCTGAAAACGGTAGACCCGGGAAGCGCCGGGAGGAATGGTGCTGTCGGGATTGAAGCCGACGGCAGCGCCATCCTGTTCCGGACCCAGATAGGTCAGGGTCTGGATGTGCAGGGAAACCCGGCTGGAGGCAGGCCAGGGTATTTGCAGGGGCACTTCCGGGAAGGTGGCTGAAGGCAGGTACTCCGGCAGTTTGTTGGTGAGGTGGATTTCCACCACTTCACCCAGGTTGGCCCGCAGCAGCAAGGGTTCGGGAACAAGCGTGCCCTGCCGTATGGCCGCCTCATCGCGAGCCAGAGCGAAAAGCAGCCCATTGGGATCATGATCACCAAAGCGGTTATACACAATGGGGTGAGCCATGGCTACCACCTGGTAACGCCGCACCGGACCGGCTGGCAATGGCCGGATGGGAGCGGTCAGAGGCAGATATTGCCGGTCAGGCAACGGGTGCAAATGGGCAACCGGTCGGACATGGACCCGGAAAATACCCCATAGACCCAGCCAGAGGTCATCGATGCCGCCGAAATAATAGAGATAATCAGTACGACGCTGGGCCCGGGCGGTGAAAAAGAAATTGAAGGCTTCCGAAATACCGATGGTCTGGCTGGAAGTACGGGGGGATGCCGGATCCCGGGGCTGACGGTGCCAGCGGTGGCCGTGTAAAATAAAGGAATGCTGTTCTTCCTGGGCCCCATCCAGCAGCCGGATGCGGACGGGATCGCCGGCATAGGCTTCCAGCAGGGGGGTATCGGGCTCGCCGTGCACCCGGGAGCTGAAGACATAAGACGGATCCCCGGGACGGAACAGAAATGGGGTACAGCGGTAGTTAATCCCCATTACCCCGGGGTCCTGGGGCGAATCAGGAAAAGGCGGCGGATTCAGGGGTTGCCCTTCCCGATCGAACAGCAGGGCAAAGTCATGGACAAAGAGGACGAATTCCCGGAAATCCGGCAGGAAAGGGTTGTGAATGATGGCCCTGGTGCCGGATTTCAAGGGTATGCCGGTACCGGGATCGAGATAAATGGAATGAGGTGGCTCTACGATCAGGGCGCCGAAAACCCCGTGTTGCTGGTGCAGGTTGGCAAACTGATGGTCATGGAAAAAAACTGCATGCAATTCCCGGTCACAGTACCACTGGTAGACAATGGTCTCACCATAGGGGGCGCTGCTGTCGTAATTCCAGCCATTAGCGGATCCGTCAGAACATTGCACATCGAATTTCACCAGATGAATATGGATGCCGGCTTCAGTGGTATGATGCCGGTTTTGAAAAGCATTGCCGCCCAGTTGCAGGGGGAATTTGTTGGTGAATTTCACCCGCACCACTTCACCGGCATTGGCCCGAATCACCAGAGGTTCTGAGACTTTCTGGCCGGATAAAACAGCCTCTTCATCTTCGGCCAGTACGTACAGGCGTCCCTCCGGGTCATGCCAGCCCTGCTGATTGTAGACCAGGTCCCGGCTGATTCCGACAATCTCATATTCCCGTACCGGGGCATCGGGAGGGGCTGGATTGGCGAAAACCGCACCGGGCCGGGCATTGGCAGCAAAGGCCGCCTGTTCCAGCGGTGTCGGATCTCGTCCGCCGACTATGCCCAGAGGAGGAGCCGGGGGTTTCTGACCGAAAATGCCAGGAATAAAGAGGGGGAAGCCAGGGCGTTCCGGAGCAGGCGCTGGCGGCGGCTGGCGGTCAGGCAAAGGCTGCAGAGCCTTGATGGGGGTGCCATCGGGGTAGAAACGGCTGCCATCTTCCAGCACATCATGGGTACGCCAGAGGCCCCACATACCATTATCGAAGTGAGGATAGAGATGACAGTGAAAAATAGCGTCTCCGAAGTTACGGGCCAGGCTGCCGGCACCGTGCAGGGGTTTGAAGGTATAGGTTTCCTGGGGGCTGATGCTGATCGAGTCGATGATGGGAGAGCGGGGATTATCCGGTTCCAGATGCCACTGGTAGAGATGGAGGTGGAAGACATGGGTCTCCTTGATTCCGGCATGAATGAGATGGAAAACCGCCGGGTCCCCGATATAAGCGTGGAAAACAGGAGTGGCCGGATCACCGTGTACCCAGGAGCTCATCATACATTCCTCGCCGCTGCAGCCCCCGCGGGGCGGCCGAATGCGGCTGGGTTCGGAGCGATAACTGATGGTATGCACTTCCACCACTGGCTCCGGATGCATGGGATCGATGATGGGGCCGCCATCAGCTGCCACGGCCGGGAATTCGTCATGGAAGAAGACGACATATTCCCGAAAGGAGGGACGTCCGGGCGGGTGAATATCGGCTGCGGTGCCACTGGGCAATTCGCCTCCCGTCTCGGGATCGGTCCAGCGGGAGCCGGGAGGTTCGACGATCAGTGCACCCCAGAGACCATTGGCATTGCTGCCGGTCTCACTGCTGAGGGGGTTGGCCAGGTCATTGAACAGGTAGGCTCCTTCCCGGGGACAGAACCAGCGATAGGTGCTAGAGCCACCCGATGGGGCCAGGGATGACTGGTTCAGGCCCACCAGGCTGCCGTCACTTGTCTGTATGGAATAGGCGGCTTTTTGGATATGCATGGAGACCGGGAAGGGCAGCTGGTTTTCCAGCAGCACTTCCACCCATTCGCCGGCACAGGCCCGGATGACCAGGGGCTGGACCAGAGGCACCGGTTGTCCGGGGTTGCTGGCAATTTGTTGCCGTAGCTCAGCTTCCCTTTCTTTCAGGACAAACATCATGCCATTGGGATTGTATTCTCCAGCCCTGTTGAGCACGATGGGCACAGAAAGAGCGACTACATGGTAGTAACGGGCAGGTGCAGACACGGGCATCCCTCCCGCTATTTGTTCCTTCTCTATATTATGGACCGCCGGGCAAAGGAGTGCTTTGACACCTTTCTGGCTTTATGCCCATAAAATATAGCAAAAAAGCCCGGAGGTGGGCAAAATGGGCCATAATGATGACTGTAGCAAAGACAAACTGAAAGTGAAAATTCGCCAGTCGGAGGATGGGCGAAAGAAAAAAATCAAACTGGAAAATGACTTTATGTCCATCAGTATCCGTATTAAGGATGCTAAAGTTGATGTGGACTGCGATGGAGATTAATGCAAATATTGTCCATAAAATTGCAACTTTTAAAAAATGAGTCTTTAATCACAAGGATTTATTAGAATTGTAGCGAAGTATTAAAAATAAAAAATGGCAGCATGAGGAGAGCGAACAGGATGAAAGAAAAAGAAAGAGAAAATCTAATAGACATGGCTTTAGCGGAGAATACTGCTGGTAGTCTGGCCCGAGCCACTGGTCAGGCTTTTTTCCAGCAGCTTGTTTATTATCTGGCCCGCTTGTTGAAAATGAGCCATGTGCTGGTGGGTGAATATTTACCGGAAACTAACCAGGTGCGCACTGTTGCCGTTTGGGCTGAAGGGTTGGCCTGGGATAATTTCTGCTTTAATCTAAAGGAACTCCCCTGTGCCAGGCTGATGGCAGGACAGTTTTGTTGCTGCCCGCAGGGGTTGAGCCAGGCTCCGACATTCCCTCTCCTGAAGGGAAAGTTAGAAAGCTGTGTTGCTGCTCCCCTTCTTGATGCTGAAGGGAGATTGCTGGGGCTCTTGCTGGCCCTGGATCGTCAGCCTCTACGGGATCAGCAAGTGGTAGAAAAAGTGCTAAAGATTTTTACCATGCGGGCTGTATTGGAACTGGAACGCCTGCAACTGGAGGAAAAATTGCGGCAAATGGCTTACCGGGACCCGGTGACGGGTTTACCAAACCGGCGCTGGTTTTGTGAGCAGCTGGCCCAGGCTTTAGAACTGGTAAGGCTAAACCTGGACACGGTGGCGGTTATGTTCGTGGACCTGGACCGGTTGAAATTTGTCAATGATACTCTGGGCTTTCTGGCGGGAGATGAATTGCTGTTGCAAACAGCCCGGCGCCTGCTGGAGAGCGGGGGAGAAAAGCTGCGGATTGCTCGTCTCAGCGGGGATAAATTTGCCGTCCTGGCTCAGGGGATTGGGACAGAGAAGGAAGCGCTGGAGCTGGCCCGCAGGCTGATTAAAATTATGGCAGAGCCGTTTAAGATCAAAGGGGAAAAAATCTATACTTCCGTCAGTATCGGGATTACCCTGGCTCCTCAGCAGGGCATTGATAAAGAGGAATTAATGAGGCAGGCGGATACCGCCCTGTTTGAAGCCAAGGAACAGGGTCGCAATCTTTGCCGGGTCTTTGATCGGGACATGGGGGCCAAAAGCCTGGAAAACATGCAGCTGAAAGCCGATCTGGACCAGGCCCTGGTGCAGAAGGAATTAAGCCTGCATTATCAGCCCCAGGTGCTGGTGGAAAACGGTCAGTTGATAGGAGTGGAAGCATTACTGCGCTGGCAACATCGGGACAAAGGTCCCATCAGCCCCGGCGATTTTATTCCCCTTGCCGAAGAAAGCGGCCTGATTGTTCCCATCGGGGAATGGGTACTCTACCAGGCCTGCCGGCAAAACCGGCTCTGGCAGGAGGCGGGGCTTTCTTCCCTGCGGGTGGCAGTTAACATTTCCGCCCGCCAGTTTCTTCAGGATGATTTTGTACCCATGGTCAAGGGAATACTGAAGGAAACCGGCCTGGATCCCCGCTGGCTGGAGCTGGAGATTACTGAAAGCACAGCTATTAAAGATGTAGAGCGAACCATTGATATTCTCAAGGAACTGCGAGAACTGGGGATTCATGTAGCCATCGATGATTTCGGTACGGGTTATTCTTCCCTCAGTTATTTGACCCGTTTTCCTTTAACTGCCTTGAAGATAGACAAGTCCTTTATCCGTCAGGCACCTCATCATCCCAGTGACACTACGGTGGTAACCGCTATTATTCGCCTGGGACAGGCCCTGAATTTACATGTAGTGGCGGAAGGGGTGGAAACCCGGGAACAGCTGGAGTTTCTGCGGGAAAGCCAGTGCCACCTGGCCCAGGGTTTCTACTTTGGCAAACCCTTACCACCGGGGGAAATTGTGCCCTTGCTGCTGCGCCGCATTTGACATTGCTTGCCAGAACCCCTATGATGGTAAAAGGGGGGGAGCAAGATGTTTGACCGGGAGAAAGGGAGAATAAAAGTAATCTTTGGTGAGCGCGGGGCCAATTTTCCTTACAGTAACAACCTCTACCTGGAAGGCAAGGAAGTCAAGGCTCTGGTGGATGCCGGGGCCGGAGAGGAAAAACTGCAGGCCCTGAAAGCAAGGTTGCCGGTAGAGCGGGTCTATCTGACCCACTACCATTTTGACCATGTAGTCTATACCTATTTGTTTAAAGAACAGGCGGAAATCTGGAGTAATCCCATCGATGCCCCTAATTTACTGGATTTACGGCAGCTAGTGCGCACTATTGGGATAACCTGGGCCCTGGGAGAGGAAAAAGTAGCGGCCTGGCTGGCGGATTTGCAGGCTGATCGGATCAAGGGACAGAGTCTGGCTCCCTGGGGTCGCCAGGAATGGCTCTGGTCCACCGGCCGAGTTGATGGGACCTATCCTTATGGAGAACCGATGGACCTGGGGGATTTACCCCTGGTCTTCCTGCATACACCGGGCCATACTGCCGGCATGGCCTGTCTCTGGTTCCCGGAGGAGAAACTGGTCTTTACTGCTGATGTGGATCTGACGGAATTCGGGCCCTGGTATATGGGGGAAGATGGGGACATCACCGCCTACCGGCAGTCGGCTCTGGCTTTGCTGGAACTGCCGGCAAAATACTATCTTACCTCGCATGTACCTGAGCTATTGAGTAAAGATGAGTTTTATCGGCGTTTAAAGGAATACTTGCAAATTATCGACCATAAACATGAAAAAATCCTGACTCTCTGGCGTCAGGGTCTTTCGGTAGCTGAAATCGCAGTCCAGGGGATTTTTTATCCTGCCCGTTTCCAGGTGGATCCCTGGATCAATGCCTGGGAACAGTTGACCATCCGCAAACATCTGCAGCTGGCAGAAGGGGAATGAAGATGGATAAAAAACAGGTAGCCCATGTGCTGGAAGAAATCGGCAAGTTGCTGGAACTGAAAGGGGAAAACCCCTTTAAGGCCCGGGCTTTTTACGGCGGGGCCCGCATTGTGGAGACCCTGACCGAAGACCTGAACCAGCTGGTTGACAGCGGCCAGCTGGAAGAAATCAAAGGTATCGGCAAGAGCCTGGCGGAACAAATCCGGGAGCTGGTGGTAGAGGGGCGGTCCTCTGCCTATGAAGAACTACGGAATGAGTTTCCGCCAGGCGTGCTGGAAATGCTGGCGATACCCGGACTGGGCCCGAAAAAAGTGGGAACCTTATACCGGGAGCTGGGAATCAGTAATCCCGGGGAACTGGAATATGCCTGCCGGGAGAATCGGCTCCTGACCCTGCCGGGTTTTGGGGCCAAAAGCCAGGCCAATATTCTGGCCGCTATCGAGAAACGGCGGGAATATGCCGGGCGCTGGCGCTGGGCTGAGGCCAATGTCATCGGCTTTGACTTGCTGGCCGAGCTGCGTCTGTTGCCTCAGGTTAAGCGCGCCGAGATGGCGGGCAGCTGGCGCCGTTTACTGGAAGTGGTCAAGGATCTGGACCTGGTGGTGGAACTGGCCCCGGGTACTGACTGGCAGCAATTCCGGGCAGCTCTGGAGCAACTGTCCCTGGTCAAAGCGGTATCAAGTGGCGGCGAAAACAAGCTGACTCTGGAGCTGATGTCTGGTATCAACTGTGACCTGCGGCTGGCCAAAGGAGAGGAATTCGCCTGGACCTGGCTCCATTTTACCGGCAGCAAGGAACACAATACTCTCCTACGCCAGCGGGCCAAAAAACAGGGCTTAAAGCTCAATGAATACGGCCTGTTCCAGGAAGAGAAACCGGTAGCCGCTGCTACTTCTGAGCGTGAGGCCTATGCAGCCCTGGGCCTGCCTTATATCCCGCCGGAGCTGCGAGAGGGTCTGGGCGAGATTGAAGTGGCGGAAAAGGGGCAGCTGCCAGAACTGGTGAACCTTTCTGATCTGAAGGGAGTATGGCATGTCCATACCAATTACAGTGATGGCATCCACACCCTGGCGGATATGGCTGAGGCCGCCCGCAGGCTGGGCTGGAAATTTCTTGGTATTGCTGACCACAGCCGCTCTGCTTATTATGCCCACGGTCTCTCCCTGGAGGATATCCAGCGCCAGCAGCGGGAGATTGATGTCCTCAACCGTAAGTGGCAGGAAGAAGGCATAGATTTTCGCCTCTTGAAAGGGATAGAAGTGGATATCCTGCCTGATGGTGGGCTGGATTATCCTGATGAGGTGCTGGCCAGCTTTGATTTTGTTATTGCTTCTGTCCATTCCGGTTTTAAACAGGATGAAAAGCTGATGACCCGGCGCCTGCTGCGAGCTCTGGAGCATCCAGCGGTCACCATGCTGGGCCATCCCACGGGCAGATTGTTGCTGGCCCGGCCAGGGTATCCGGTGGATCTGGAAGAGATTTTGCAGGCTGCTTCCCGCTATGGCAAGGCCATTGAACTCAATGCCAATCCCTATCGCCTGGACCTGGACTGGCGCTGGTGCCGCCGGGCCAGGGAGCTGGGAGTTAAAATCGCCATCAATCCCGATGCCCATCGCCGGGAAGAACTGGGCTATGTCATTTATGGGGTCAATATCGCCCGTAAAGGCTGGTTAACTGCAAAGGATGTCCTGAATAGCCAAATCCCTCCTTGGAAAAGCTAACCCGGGGAGGGATTTTTTATGCTTAATTGCATAATCCTCTTGTTAATTATGGTGGTGATTATAGGACCGGATGCTTATCAATACTGGCATCTGGGTCAGCATAAAGAAGTCTGGGTTATGTTAGGGTTAACTTTTTCTGCCTGGTTACTGGGAGTAGTGATTATCTTTAAACTGGCAGAACCGCTGATTGATGCCTTCTTTGATCTTATTCCGGAAAGGTGGTAGCCAGTTTATGAAAAAAACAGGGAATTGGCGTAAACTGGGCAAAAATGCGGGTCAAGACCAAACCAATTTTCAGTTACAGGGTCAGCCTGTTCAAGATAGTACTATTATTATAGAGTGGCTTAGCTGTCCTGATGATCTGGTAGTCCAGAGTATTAAATGGCAAGGGGCTGAAGCCAGAGTCCTTTACCTGGAAGGGTTGGTGGAAGAAAGTCAACTGGCCAGGCTGTTAGCTGCGGAACGGGCAGGGCCGGATTTACGTAAAAGTGCTGATATTACAGAAATTGCCCGGGAGCTTCTCAATGGACGTACAGTCCTCCTGGTAACAGGGGAAAAAGAAGCCTGGCTGTTAGCGACTTCTGGCTGGGAACACCGTCAGCCGGAGCAGCCATTAGCGGAAATGGTACTTCGGGGTGGACGGGAAGGCTTTTGCGAAGTATTAAAAACTAATCTGGCTTTAGTACGACGTAGATGCCTCGATCGGCAGCTAAAAGTCAAATATATATCAATAGGAAGTGAACATCAGGTTAAAATCGCTTTTCTTTATCTGAATCATTTGGTCAGCCCATCCCTGGTTCGGGAAGTAGAGGGACGCTTGCGTCAGGTTCGGTTACGCGGAATATGGGATAGTGGTATGCTGGAAAGGTGGCTGGCCGACCGGCGCTGGTCCCCTTTTCCCCAGGTGCTGGCAACTGAGCGACCAGACCGGGTCGGGGCAGCTTTAGCCGAAGGGAGAATTGCCCTGCTGGTAGATGGGTCGCCGTTTGTCTTAATCGTACCTGGTTTATTTACTGATTTTCTCTTTTCGGCTGAAGATTATTATATTCACCCGATCCTGGCTACCAGCGTTCGCTGGATTCGGGTTTTATCCTTCATGATTGCTTTGTCATTGCCGGCTTTATATATTGCTCTCACTACCTTTCACCAAGAAATGGTCCCCACTTCCTTAATGTTATCGATTGCCGCCGGACGCAGTGGTGTACCTATGCCTGCCTTTGCAGAAGCAGTGATGATGGAAGTTGCGATCGAGCTGATTCGAGAAGCCAGTTTGCGTTTACCTGGGCCAATGGGTAATACCCTGGGAGTAGTGGGAGCACTGGTTATCGGGCAGTCAGCTGTCCAGGCCGGCTTGGTTGGGCCTATTCTGACTATTATCGTAGCCTTGACGGCTTTAGCAACTTTTGCTATTCCCAACTATTCCCTTGCCTTTAGTATTCGGTTGTTGCGATTTTTAGTTATGCTGGCAGCGGCAGTCATGGGGGGATTTGGCCTAACGCTGGCCCTGGGTTTGATTTTGGCTTATATATTGCAAATGGAGGTCTATGGTATACCTTATGCCTTGGGCCTGTTTCCTTCATCGTGGCGGGTGTGGGATGATCATCTGCTCTGCATCGGAGGAGAGGCTGCAGGTCAGGAACGCTTTCCTTTTAAAGGTGAGGTGGGCAAAGGGGAGGAACAACAATGACCGTTTGGCAGTTGTTCTGGTTAGAAACAATAGCAGGAATGGGCTTTTATTTTGTTACAATTCCCCGTACTTTAGTGGTATTGATGCAGTCAGGGGCATGGTTGGCTCCTCTGGGAGCAATCGTTTTGTTAGCCCCTTGCTTGTTCTGGTTAGTGCGAAGGATACCCTGGGGCAGCAGTATCAAGCTTGGACCAGGGCTGGCATTGGTAATTCTGGGTCTAACCATGATAGAGGGGGCAGTTACTTTACGCCGTTACGGAGAATTCATCAATACTGCCATAATGCCGGAAACCCCGATACTGGTTATCGTGATTTTGACATTGATACTGCCAGTTGTCTTAGCTCGTGGTGGGTTAAAGCTGATTGTTCGCTTTAATTTTTTGTTAACACCGATATTTATTTTAGCAACAGTCATAGTATTTATGTTATCCGCTCCTGACTTTGATCCCTTTCGCTTAAAACCCCTGTTTTTTATTGAATTTTCCGCCTTTATCAAAGCAGTAATCTTTCTGATGGGCTTTACTTTAAATATGTTACCCTTGTGGTTTTTGAGTGAGTATTTTAAGATAAAGAAAGAATATGAGCACTGGTTAATCTGGGCCGGAATGTTAATGCCAGCCTTGCTTATCAGTCTTACCTGTACGCTGGTGGTGGGAATTTTTGGTTTATATACAGTACAACGTTTATTTTGGCCGATGTTGGATGTAGTTAAAAATATTTCTCTTGGGGGTTTTATTGAACGGATTGAAGTGGCTTTTCTAATGCTCTGGTTTCAAAATGCAGTGATTAGGCTCGCTTTACTGTTGTATATCGGGGCCTGGGCTGTGGGACGGCTATTTCAGCTGAAGAATGATCGAATGCTGGTATGGCCTTTAGCATTCTGGCAACTGGGCCTGGCCATGTTGCCTACTGATGCGGTACAGGCAGTACTTAAGATCGATACAGTGCATTTTTGGTTAATTTTACTACTCAGTCCCTGGTTGTGCTGGTGGCTGGCCCGCCCTAAACTGAATAGCAAAAGGATTTTAAGCCTGTTAATAATCTTTATGATGTTAATCAATCAGGGCTGTTGGAACCGCAAAGAAGCAGAAAAAATCCAGTATGCCTTAGCTGTGGGAGTAGATCGGGCACCGGATGGTAAAGTGTTGATAACTGTACAGATGCCTTTGCTGGAAAAACTGAAAGCAGAGAAAGGGGCCGAGGGGCCTAAGAGCTGGACTATTATCAGTAATGGGGAGACTACCTTTGAAGCGGTTCGCCACCTGATCATGGCTACAGGGGCGAAATTGTTTTTTTCCCACATGCAGGTTCTAGTGATCGGGGAAGATGCGGCCAGGGAGGGAGTAGACCAAATTATCGATTTTTTCAGCTCTGATCATGAATTACGGGGTACACCCTATGTTTTGGTTGCTAGAGGCAAGGCTTACCAGGTACTGCAAAATGCTCCTCCTTATACACCCCTGCCGGCGACTTTTCTTAAAGACCAGGTGGAAAAAGTTGCTTCTGGTACTTCTGGTACTGTAAAAGTGAAAATGGGAGATTTTCTTGCTGCCCTGGCCAGCCAGGGAGCACAGGCACCGCTGGCGACAGCGGTTGAGCCATTGAGCTGGCGCAAATACAGCCGGGAGGTTTTAGGGCTGGAGGCAGAACAACGGGGGGAATTATTGCCGGAAAGAGTAATCTATATGGCTGGAGCAGCCTTTTTAAAAGGTACACGGCTAGCAGGCTGGCTGGATGCCAGAGAGACCCGGGGGGTATTGTGGGTTAAAGGCAAGGTACAGAGCGGGATTATCGTTGCACCCCAGCCAGGAGGAGGAAAAATTTCCTTTGAAATTATTCGGATAGAAAAAAGACGGCTCAAGCCTGGCTGGCGAAATGGTAAACCCTATTATCAATTAGAGTTGGAGGTGGAAGGCAATCTCGGGGAAAAAAGCGGATTTACCAACCCGGCTACTGGTCCGAATGTAAAGCAATTGGAACAGCACTTAACCAGAATGATACTTCAGGAAATTCAACTGGCCTGGAACAAACAACGCCAGACCCGAGCCGATATATTCGGTCTGGGGGCGGCGCTAGCTGCTGAAAAACCGGAAATTTGGGAAAAAGTGAAAGAGCGGTGGAGTGAAGTAATGCCCACCGCTCATCTGGAATTAAAGATTAAAGTGAGAGTACGGCGTTTATCTACCACTATTTATAGTCCCTGGGCGAAAGGGAAGTAAGCAATTCCACCGGGTGTTTCACCAGTACCGGCAGTCCCTGCTGCCGCAAGCCATGGCTGATTTGCAAAATACAGCCTGGACAGGGAGTGACCACTATCTGAGCCCCACTCTGGCGGATATTGGCTACCTTTTCCGCCAGGATAGTCTGGGACAGCTGATAGTTGGTGGCGAAAAAGGTGCCGGCCCCCCCGCAACAGCGGTCAGCCTGAGCCATTTCCCGCACTTCCACTCCCGGCAGCTGCTGCAGGAACAGACGCAGGGCGGCTTTTTGTTTCAGGCCCCGGGCCAGGTGACAGGGGTCATGGATGGTTACAGTCAGGGGTAATGTACTGGAAGCGGTAATTTCCCGCAGGCCTTGCTCGGCCAGGAAAGCGGTAACTTCCCGCGTGCGCTCAGCCCAGGTACGGGCGGTGGCTGCCAGTTCAGTACCGGCCAGCAGCTGGGGGTATTCCTTTAAAGCTGCGCCACAGGAGGCACAATCACTGACTACCCACTGAGCCCCGGCGGTTTCGATTTGCTCTAGTACCCTGGCCGCCAGGCTGACAGCGGTATCACGGGCGCCGTTACCCAGCTGGGGCATACCGCAGCAGTTCAGCTCCGGACTGATTACCACCTCAAAGCCCTGCTGACTCAAGGCCTTTACTGTGGCCTGGGCGATGTGGGGAAAGAGCATGTCAGTTGCACAGCCGAGGAAATAATAGACCCGGCCCCGCTTTTCTCCCTGAGCAGGAGTCACTGTGGGCAGCAGCTGACGGGCCCGTTGCCTGGGGACGGTGGTCAGGACGGCTTCCGCCTGCCCTAGAGAGCCGGGCAGCAACCGGGTCAACCCCAGCCCCCGGGCCAGGCTGCGGATACCCAGATGCTGATAGGCCTTGAGCAGCTCACCGGCCAGAGAGAGAAAACGGGTTCTGGGCCAGAGCTTGCCGAAGAGCTGGCGCTTGAATTTATAATACCCTTTCTTGGCCAGATGGCTGCGGGCGATACTGACATAGCGATGCACGGGAATCCCGGAAGGGCACTCCTGACTGCAGGCTTCACAGAGCAAACAGGCTGTGAGCTGGCCGGCCATTTCCTCCGACAGGGGCAGTTTTTCCTTGTGCAGCATTTCGGTCAGAAACACCTTGCCCCGGGGAGCGGCCGACTCCTTGCCCAGCACAGCAAAAACGGGACAGACGGAACGGCACTGGCCGCAGCGCACGCATTTTTTCAGCTGATTTAACAGTTCCGGTTCATGGGCCAGCATTTAGCTCTCCTCCTCAGGCAGCAGCACTTTCCCCGGATTCATGATATTTTTGGGATCCAGAGCTTTTTTAACTGCCCACATAGCTTTGAGGGCGGAACCGTGTTCCAGCCGTGCATAAGGAGCGCGGACCAGGCCGACGCCATGCTCACCGGTGGTGGTACCGCCCAGTTCCACGGCCAGACGGTGGATAGCATCAGCCAGACGGTGGGCCTGTTCCACTTCTGCCGGGTTTTCCGGGTCGATGACCGGGGCGGTATGGAGGTTGCCATCTCCGATGTGGCCATAGACCACCACCTTGACCCCGAATTCTTCCCCCAGGGCCTGAATGCGGCGCAGCGCCTCGGTTACCTGGGTAAATGGAACCGAAATATCTTCCCCGTGGAAAATCCGGCTGCCATCAGGGCGAACACGGGCAGCGGCAGTTGCCACCACGCCACGGGCGCGCCAGAGATCAGCCATGCGCTTGGGTTCAGTGGCCCATTCGATGCGCAGGGCCCGCTGTCCCACGATTTGCTGAATTTGTTCTCCTTCCCAGGCTACACTGGCGGGATTGCCATCCACTTCAAAGATCAGGATGGCCTGGGCATCCACCGGCAGATTCAGTTCCGGGGCGAATTCACTTACCGCCCGGATGGCGGAATTATCCATAATTTCGATGCCGGAAGGCAGGATACCGGCGCGATAGACGTCCAGGACAGCGGCAGGAGCATCTTCCAGGTTGGCGAAAACCGCCATGGCTATGCCCCGGCCTTTGGGTTTGGGCCAGAGGCGCAGGCGGATATTGGTGATCACACCCAGAGTGCCTTCCGAGCCGACAAAAACCTTGGTCAAATTGAGGCCGGTAACGCTTTTTACCGCTTTGGAACGGGTGCCACCGGTAATAATCACTTCCCCGTTGGGCAGAACCACTTCCAGGCCCAGGACATAGTTTTCTGTGGCTCCGTATTTGACCGCCCGCAGGCCACTGGAATTATTGGCTACCATGCCTCCGATGGTGCACATACGGGTACTGCCAGGGTCAGGGGGAAAGAAAAGTCCATAGGGAGCCAGGGCTTCATTTAGCTCAGCGTGAATGACACCCGGGCGTACCCAGACCTGCATATTGGCGGCATCGATTTCTTCGATGGTTTTCCAGCGGCTCAGGTCCAGTACGATTCCCCCTTTAACAGGAACACAGCCACAGGTTTCCCCGGTTCCGGCTCCCCTGGGGGTGACGGGAATTTCATGCTGCCAGGCCAGTTTCATAATGGCAGCGACTTCAGAAGTAGAGGTCGGGAAAACCACCAGATCAGGTAAAAAACTTTTTTCCCGGGCTAGAAAAGAACTGTCATAAGAATAGTAAGCCAGCTCCAATGGGCTGGTGAGCACTTTCTCATGGCCAAGCATCCGGATAATTTCTGTTTGGATTTGTTGGGCTAAGGCCACCCCGGTTCCCTCCCACGTATATTGAGTCTTATCTTAAAATATTATACGACTACAGCACTCCTCCTGTCTGCCCTAAATGAATAAGTATACAGTATTTTGCAAGTCTTGCTCTTTTCTCTGGTTCTGCGATTGGATAAGATGGAAGGTAGAGGGATGGAGGTAAGCAGCAGCTTCAGAAAACTAGACTATAATTGATTGTATTTAACTGTTTTGCTACATTAAAAGTATGGAACTATTATCCATTGGAGAAGCAGCAAAGTACGGCAGGGTTTCGGGGAGCTGATCAGGAATGCCAGAGAAACACGAGAAAAACAAATTTAGCATAACTGTGTGCGGGGAGTTTTTTCCGGAGATTTACCCGACTCACCGGTCTTCGAAATGGAGCCGGGGCGAAGAAGACCAGCTGACTACGGAGATGCGTCTCTTCTGTGCCTGTATGCGGTGGGCCTTTAACCGGCTCCTGGAAGGTGCT
>NZ_BDLQ01000081.1:190016-190852 GCF_002049255.1 Carboxydocella sp. ULO1
CGCAAAAAGGCTGGCTGAACTGAAGGATTACCAGGAGAAGGGGACAATACCAGAGGTAGTCTTTGGGGGCAGAAGGCTGTGGGAAAAGGTCTGCCAGGGCCGGGCCGCCCGTGAAAAATGGCGGCACGCCCGCAGGAATCGCCTCTACTCCCGGGGAGACGAGAGCAAGGGAGGCAACCCCAACATTAAGATATTTTATGACGGACAGGACTTCCGCCTGGCGGTTTCCCTCTCCCACCTTTCTGAACAGACAGGTATAGATAAACTTGGTCGCCCCAGGATGAGCCAGGCCCCCAGGGTTGAGGGTAAGTTGTGGCTGCCGGAAAAACACCGGGAACTGGTGCAGATATGGCTGGCCATGAAGTTACCCTATGCGGTAGAACTGATCCGCACCCTGGAAGGACGCTACTTGGTACATTTGACATTTGAAGTGGTCAGAGTGCAGGAACCGGACTTTGCTAAAGGTTGTCTGGCTATAGACACAAACCCTGATGGGGTAGCCCTGTGTAACGTTAGCGCTTCCGGCCAGCCGGAGCCGTGGCCGGAGGGTTTTAATATTCCTTATCCCGGCAACCTGGGCAAGTACGAAGGAGAGTTTCAGGTTATCCCTTACCCGAACGGCTTTCTTTATATCAGAATACCAGACTTAGCCTATGCTTCCAGCTTCCGGCGTAGTTACCTGATAGGCGTTTTAGCCAAAGTAGTGGTAGATATAGCTTTCTTTTCAGGCAAACCCATTGTTTTAGAAAACCTGAACTTTGGCAAAGACAGGCTGGACACTAATAAAAAGTTTAACCGCATGGCTTCCAATTTTCCATTTGCGAAAATGGTAGGAG
>NZ_BDLQ01000081.1:190862-200150 GCF_002049255.1 Carboxydocella sp. ULO1
GAGCTGTAAAAGAAGGGGTGCCTTTCAAGTTAGTATCACCCCGGCATACTTCAACCATAGGTTACTGGAAGTATATGAAACGTTACGCCGTTCCGGTGCATTGCGCGGCGGCACTGGTTATAGGTCGTCGGGCAATGGGGTTCAGGGAACGGGTGACTGAAGAACTCAGGCAACTGATATCGCAAATCAAGCAAAACCTGACCCGGAAGGTTAATCCTGATAGACCTGGGGAAGGAAAAGGGATGACCCGTGGGGTCAGGGCCTGCTTGAGGCGGCTGGAGGAAAAGCTTTCTGTGCATAACGGGCTTGCCCAGAGTGAGCAGGAGGCGTATAACTCCGTCTGGCCTGACCTGAAGTTATTGGCCCTGTCCGTACGGTGACCCCGTTTAGCCGGTGTCGGAGAAACCGGTAGGCGTCCTAACAGGACGCGGGAGGTGGAGTTATACTCCCACCGGGAGGTCAGCATAAACCGGTGCAGTACTCCCGTCCGGGTGGAACTCCCGGGCCGAGGTCCCCTGTCGCCCTGCCCCGCGGGGGCAAATCAAGTATTCGGAAAGGAGGCGAAATCCTGGTCTGGGGGCCAACTTGGCTGAAAATAAAAACAGTCAAGTTTTTTGAACCAGGTGGACTGTCTTGGAAGTAAAACTGGCTTATGGAAAGGATAAACTTCAGGTTGAGCTGAATCCGAAGGGATATTGCCAGATTATTACACCCAGATCTTTGCCGGGAGTGAGTGATCCTCTAGCTGAGATCAGCCGGGCGCTGGCTGAGCCCATTGGAACTTCGCCTCTGGCAGAGCTCCTCAGGGAGCGGCAGCCGCAAAAGGTTGTAATTGTTGTCAATGATGTTACCCGGCCCACACCCTATGAGGTGATGTTGCCACCGCTGGTAGCTGAGCTGGAAAGGGCCGGGATCGGGGATGAACAGGTGACCCTGGTGGTGGCGACCGGGAGTCACCGGGCCAATACGGAAGAAGAAAATCGGGCCAGCTTTGGGGAAGAAATTTGCCGGCGTTTTAATATCATTAGCCATGACTGTGACCGGGATCTGGTAGCCATCGGACGCCTGTCCGATGGACAAGAGCTGGTTATTAACCGTCTGGTGGCTGAAGCGGATTTTATCATCACCACCGGCCTGATTACCATGCATTATATCGCCGGGTTTTCCGGTGGCCGCAAATCCATTCTCCCCGGGGTGGCAGCTCGCAATCTGATTCAGTACAATCACAGCCTCATGACCGATCCCCGCGCCTGTGCCGGCAACTGGCGCACTAATCCGGTCCACTGGCTGATGCTGGAGGCCGCGCGCCTGGTGGGTGTGGATTTTATCCTCAATGTAGTGACCAATGAGAAAAAGGAAATCGTGCAGGCAGTGGCCGGTGACCTGGAACAGGCCTGGCTGGCCGGAGTGGAAACCTGCCGCCAGATGAGTATGGTCACAGTACCTCGGGCCGCTGATGTGGTGCTGGTCAGTGCCGGTGGCCATCCCAAGGACATCAATCTCTACCAGGCCCAAAAGGCCCTGGAGGCAGCGGCAGCTGCCACCCGGCCGGGCGGAACCATCATCCTGCTGGCCCGCTGCAGGGAAGGACTGGGCGAACATACTTTTGAAAAATGGATGCTGGAAGCAGAGACTCTGGAAGATATTTTCCGCCGTTTTGAACAGGGGTTTGTCCTGGGCGGACACAAGGCCTATGCTATCGCCAGGGTCTTACAGGAAAAACAGGTAATTTTAATCTCAGATCTGGGAAAAGAGTTGACGGAGAGCCTCTTTATGCGTTATGCTGACAGTATCCCGACTGCACTGCTGCAGGTAGAAGAACAATACGGACAGGATTATTCCCTGCTGGTTATTCCCGATGGCAGCCAGGTGCAGCCGGAAGTTGCTTCAGCATAGGAGGCAGAGCATGGAAATCATACGCTGGTCAGAAATGTTAAGTCCCATTGGGCCGCTGGTCCTGGTCAGTACGGAAAAGGGGCTCTGTCGCTTGGTTTTGCCGGGAGAAGGACAGGCTACCTTGCTGAACTGGTTAAATCGGAAATGGACTGAGGAGATAGTGGTGGAACGCAACCTCAAAGTCCACCAGCAGGCAATAGAACAGCTGGGCGCTTATTTTGCCGGAGAGCTGCAACAATTTGACCTGCCGCTGGATGTAAGTGGTAGCCCATTCCAGCTGCAGGTCTGGCAGGAACTGCAGAAAATCCCCTATGGCGAAACTCGAACCTACCAGGAGATCGCTACCAATATCGGCAAACCGCGAGCAGTCAGGGCCGTGGGACAGGCCAACAACAGAAACCCCATACCCGTCATCATCCCCTGTCACCGCGTAATCGGCAAATCAGGGGCACTGGTTGGGTATGGGGGTGGACTGGAGGTCAAGCTCTATTTGCTGGGCCTGGAAGGGGCCCCGGGTTTTAGTGGCTAGAGCAGGTTGCGCCAGTGCAAGAGGCTGAGCAAGTCACCCACGGTTTTGATTCCCCGTTGCTGAAATTCCTGCAGAAAAGTCAAAAACAAGCGGCTGGTGATCAGCGCATCCCCCAGTGCCGTATGGCGCAGGGGGGTTTTTATTTGCCAGGCGGTACAGAGGCTATCCAGGGTATAGGAACTGCGATAGGGCTGCAGGGCCATGGCCAGAACTACCGTATCGAGGATAACTGGCTTGAATTTGGTTTTTAAAGCTTTTTTCAACTGGATATTAATAAAAGCCAGGTCAAAATCGGAATTATGGGCGATCAGCATCCGGTTCCCGCAGAAGTCAAGGAAACGGTTGAAGACCGTCAGAAAATCATCGGCCTCAGCCACCATTTCATTATCGATACCGGTAATCTGGGTGACCAGAGGTGGAATGGGACGACCGGGATTGACCAGCTCCTGAAAGGAATGTTCAGGGCAGATTTCACCATTTTTGATTAGAACAGCACCAATAGAGGTGATGGTATCACCGCTAAAGGGATACAACCCGGTGGTTTCCAGATCAAAAACAACAAATTCCATTTCCCGTAGCGGTTTTTGGGGATTGTGGCGCTGTTCCTGGAATTTCTTCAATTTTTCCTTAACCTCGGTCAAAATCAGGGAGTCACAGGCTCTATCTCCTCCCGCAGTTTCAAATCCCATCAATCGGGAGGTGCGGCCTAACCACGCGCGTAACATCATCATCTACCCCCTACCCGGCATGAAAAACAGTACCAGTAAAGCTCTGCAGTTTATCGACGGCCAGCATGGCATAACGCAAAGTGGCCGCTTCTTTTTTAGGCAACTGATTGGGATTGATCCAGTTATCGGCTTCCAGTCCCTGCTCCAGTTTCTTAAGGTTGTTTTTCAGGCGCAGGGTCATCAGGATTTTATAGGCAGTGGAATAATACTCACTATCCTCGGGGTTGAAAATATTGCGCTGTTCCATGATTTTCAAACGCCCCAGGGTGCTGGTTTCGTCAATGCCCCATTTGAGGGCAAAAATCCGGGCACAATCCACCATATGCACACAAACCGCCCGCTTTAAATCGATTTCATTTTTATGCTCCCCGTGCTTTTCCGTAATGAATTGCCGGAAAAACCCCAGGGGCACTTTGTATTCCAGATCATCCTTGGCCAGAAAATGGAGCAGAACCGGATAATCCTCCACCCGGCGATGGACAAAATGGCGCAAATCCTGGGCCAGTTCCTTTTTGCCGTAGACGGGGCGGAAATCCAGGAAAATGGTGAGTTTGCGCACTATTTCCGGTACCGGCTGAGCGATCCAGCTGGTGACATCCAGGTACCACTGGCGCAGGGGTTTGGTCCACTCCGGATTGGAGGCCATGACATTGCCCTTGCAGCGGGCAAAGCCACAGGCGACCAGGCCATTGACGATTTTCTCCCCCAGGGTAAGAAAATAGTTCTGGGCTTCCTCGGCCAGGTTGGCCGGGACATCGGCATAGATAATGCCATTATCCTGGTCAGTGCGCAGGACCTGTTCCTTGCGGCCGCCACTGCCCATGGTGATAAAACAGTAAGGGACAGGAGGGGTACCCAGACCGGCCTGGACCATTTCCTCTTCCGCCAGTTGAATGACTTTGGCGGTGAGCCGGTCATAGAACTCACTCATAACCACAAAGATTTCTTCAATGGGGGCATTTTCAGCCAGCAAACCCACCAGTACCTGATCCACTTCCCGGGTGGCCTGGACCAGATCGTCCAGGTTGCGGGAGGTTTCAATGGTATCGACAGTAGTGAGGGCGCCGGAGCTGCGGGCCCGAATCAGATCCCGCATGGAGATAATCCCGAAAAGATGGCCCTGGTCTACCACAGCCAGATATTTGACTTTATTTTTGACCATGGCCAGCAAGGCCTCGGAATAAAAAGCATCAGGAGGCAGGGAAACCAGCTGGGTGTTCATTACCATATCGGCGGTAATATCCCCGGTTTGCGGACAGCCCTGGGCCAGCACTTTAGCTACCAGGTCCCGGTCGGTGACGATTCCCACCGGCCGCTCCTGACCATCCACCACGACCAGAGCCCCGATATTGCGCTCCGCCATGAGCTGAGCTACTTCGGTGACGGTCTGGTTGGCGCGGCAGGTCAGAACCGGGCTGGTCATGATTTCCGACAGCCGCTTGCGAAAAGGCTGGGTTTCCAGGTTGCCGGCCAGATAACTCTGTTCGGCAACCACTTCTTCATAAATTACCCGCATCCGCTCTAAAAGGGTTTGGGTAAAATAACCGGCGAATTTAGGATAGTTTTCCAGCAGACTTTCAAAAACTTCCCGGGGCATAAGCAAGCAGATACAATCCTCTACTGCTCGCACAGAACCGGGATAGGGCTTGTCATTGAACAGGACCGTTTCCCCGAAGAAATCCCGGGGCTGACGCAGTCCTACCACGTTGTCTTCTCCTTTTTCGTTGGTCAGGACTACTTCGGCCAGGCCATTGGTAAGAATATAGAGGACAGCGCGGGAGGGTTCACCCTGTCGGAAGATATAGGTGCCTTTGGGATAAAGCCGGGATTCGCATTTGACTAAAGCTGCCTGCAATGCTTCCGGGGGCAGCAAGCTAAAGGGTTGAGCTTCGTGCAAGATAGAAAGGTATCCCATCGGCGCCTCCTCCTTCCTCTTTCTTAGTTTCAATATAAAGGGAGGACGGAGTGGACGGCAAGAAATTTGCGGTGAAGGGGAGAGAAATGCAGGCGGAAGGTCGAAAACAGCCGTTTCCCGCCGGGGAAACGGCTGTCCTTCTTCCTGAATGGTGACTCAGACGTAGTTAAGCAGTCCACCCGCCAGCAGGATGGCCCGCTGGCGGGGGGTAAGGTCTACCAGCAAGGGGATGGTCAAATTTTTATTTTCCACGATCAGATTTATTTCTTCGGCTCCGGCGCCAATCCGCTCAACCAGTTCGGGCAAGCGGATAATATCCCCCTGTTCAATAGCCTCATAGTCTTCTGCCCGGGCAAAAGTCAGGGGCAGGATGCCGAAATTGATCAGATTGGCCCGATGGATACGGGCGAAGGACTGGGCAATCACTGCCCGTACTCCCAGGTACATGGGGGCGAGAGCGGCATGCTCCCGGCTGGAGCCCTGGCCATAGTTCTGGCCGCCCACCACAACGCCACCGCCTTTAGCCAGGGCCCGGGCGGGAAATTCGGGATCCACCTGGTGGAAGACATACTGGCTGATGGCCGGGATATTGGAACGCAAAGGCAGGATTTTGGAGCCGGCCGGCATGATGTGGTCGGTTGTGATGTTATCCCCTACCTTCAACAAGACCTCACCGCGGTATTCAGCAGGCAGCGGCTGGCCTTTGGGCAGGGGCTTAATATTGGGGCCCCGCCGTACCTCAACGGTTTCCGGCGCCGCTGCCGGGGGGATGATCATGCTGTCATCCAGCAGGAACTTTTCCGGTAAGGTCACTTCCGGATATGCGCCCAGTTCCCGTGGGTCAGTTAATTGGCCGGTCAGGGCGGCAGCAGCGGCTACTTCCGGACTGGCCAGATAGACCTGGGCATCTTTGGTGCCACTGCGCCCTTCAAAGTTACGGTTAAAGGTGCGCACTGATACGCCTGCAGAAGGAGGAGCCTGGCCCATGCCGATACAGGGCCCGCAGGTGCATTCCAGCAGGCGCACTCCGGCGCTGAGCAGGTCAGCCAGGGCGCCATTCTGGGCCAGCATAGTCAGCACTTGCCTGGAACCAGGACTGATTACCAGACTGGTGCGGGGATGGATCTTCTTACCCCGCAGGATAGCAGCCACCCGCATCAGGTCTACGTAAGAGGAATTGGTACAGGAACCGATGGCCACCTGGTCCACCGGGAGACCAGCTATTTCCCGCACCGGAACTACTTTATCCGGGCTGTGGGGACAGGCGATCAGGGGTTCCAGGGCAGAAAGGTCAATAGTCAATTCCTCATCATAGACCGCATCGGGATCAGCGCTCAGGGGTACCCAGTCCTCCTCCCGGCCCTGGGCGGCCAGGAAGGCCCGGGTGATTTCATCACTGGGGAAGATGGAAGTGGTGGCCCCCAGTTCGGCTCCCATATTGGTGATGGTGGCCCGTTCCGGTACCGTCAGGGTTGCTACCCCCGGGCCGGTATATTCCAGAATCCTGCCCACTCCGCCTTTGACGGAGAGACGGCGCAGCACTTCGAGAATGACATCCTTGGCACTGACCCAGGGGGAAAGGCGGCCCAGCAGCTCGACTTTGACCACTTTGGGCATAGTCAGATAAAAAGGTTTGCCCGCCATGGCCACCGCTACATCCAGGCCTCCGGCCCCGATGGCCAGCATGCCGATGCCCCCGCCGGTGGGGGTATGGCTGTCAGAACCCAGCAGGGTTTTGCCGGGTTTGCCAAAACGCTCTAAATGAACCTGGTGGCAGATACCATTGCCGGGACGGGAAAAATAAATACCATGTTTGGCGGCAATGGTCTGCAAAAACAGATGGTCATCGGCATTTTCGAACCCGGTTTGCAGGGTGTTGTGGTCCACATAACTTACGGACATCTCGGTTTTGACCCGGGGCACGCCCATGGCTTCAAATTGCAAGTAGGCCATGGTACCGGTAGCATCCTGGGTCAGGGTCTGGTCGATTTTGATGGCTATTTCCTGGCCAGGCACCATTTGGCCTTCCACCAAATGGGCGGCGATGATTTTTTGAGTCAGATTCATGCCCATCTTGCCACACCTCCGTTTTATCTAAGGAAAAGGGTAACATAAAGAAAAGCCCGGTGTCTATAACACCGGGAAAAGTATACAATATATCGCTTGTGCTTTTAAACTTTGCCAGGAGGTGCCTGCAGACTGACGGTAAATTTATGACCAGCCTGATCCTCGTAGAGGACTTTATCCACCTGCTGGTCTCTGGGAATCTCAAACAGCAGGAGACCACCACCGCGGTAATGGGGCGGCAGGTCCATGGCTTTGAAGGCCCCTTTGCCGGTAATGGCAGTGCGGGCTTCCGAATACTGATAGCTCTTGCCGTCTTCGGTGATGATGGTAACGAATTCCGGCTTGATGTTCAGGTCCTGGTCGCTGTCATTGGTAATAGCGGTAAAAAGGCCAATTACCACTTTGCCTTCCTCAGCGGGCATCAGCTCAGGACTGAAATATTTGGGCTTCTGGCTCACTTCCAGGGTAAGGGGGCCCTGCACCAGTTTAATATGACCGGATTTTTCTTCCCTGTTGCTGGCATGAGGCGGCACCTGCGGCTGAGTGCTGGCACAGCCCCCGAGAAGCAGTGCAGCTGCCAGGAAGGAAAGGAGAAGGATTTTTTTCACAAACTTTCACCTGCCGTGTTAGATTTATACCCTCACTAGTATTCCACGCCCGATTATTTTTTCCTGCTGGCGGGAAAAATATTGACAAAGGAGGGTGATTGCCATGAGCGACTGGCAGGTGGATTTACGGAATCTCCACGGTCAGAAAAAAGTGGAACGGGTCAAAGAAGTAGTCAGCCAGGTGGGGCCGGTGGACACCCTGAATATTGTCTTTGACCGGGTAGACCCGGTCTTCACCGATGAAGTGGTGGATATCCTGGAGGAAAACGGTTTCGCCTGGCAACCCAAAGGCAGTGAAGAGGGGTATTATATTCAGGCCAGAAGGCTGCACTAGCTTATTCTGGCAAAAGGGGACAGCTGGCAATACATATTCCGCAGCGTTTACCGGCGTTCACTACGAAAATGTAGTGGGCGCATTTTTCTTTATTGATGGTCCAGCCGGTGGTCGGATTATACTGGCCTTCCCAGCCCTGCAGGGCCCCGGCCGGGCACTGCCGGACACAGGCCTGGCACTGACTGCAAAGGTCGGGTCGGGCCGGGTTAGCCACCTGAAGCGGAGTATAAGGGGCAGAGGTAATCACCGCTGCCCAGCGCTGGGCCGGGCCATAGGCAGGGGTCAGAATCAGGTTGTTGAGGCCGAAAAAGCCCAGACCGGCCAGGACGGCAGCGTGTTTAAGGGAAAAATCCGCCTTCAGACGCCCATAATCGCCGATGGCTGCTTCTGAGCTGATGGGCAGGGCCTGGTGGCCCAGTTGCTGGAGTTGCCGGGCCAGCTGATAGGCAGCGTGAGTCAGATGCCGGTTGGCCATTTCGAATTCTACCATGTACTGGTTGCGGGTTTTCGGCAGATAGCGAATTGGTGTCGGATTCAGACTTCGAGCGATTACAATAACCTGCTGCGAGGTAGGCAACAGGTCCTGGGGTTTAAAACCCGGGGGAGCCTGGTCAAAGGCGGAGACAGGGGCAGTACCGTAAAGGTCCACGTCCAGGCGGGACAGGAGTTGCTCTAAGTCCATACTTATCACCTCTGCACAGGGTTTTTAATTAATTTTAAGCCAGCCCCTCTCGTATGGGCAATCTTCCTGCTCTCAAATGTGTTATAATGGGGCTGGGAGGTACTGTAACAGTTATAAGAAACTATACTATAATTGATTGTACCTAACTATTTTACTACTATAAAAGTATGGAACTATTATCCATTGGTGAAGCAGCAAAGTCCGGCAGGGTTTCGGGGAGCTGATCAGGAATGCCAAAGAAACACGAGAAGAACAAATTTAGCATAACTGTGTGCGGGGAGTTTTTTCCGGAGATTTACCCGGCTCACCGGTCTTCGAAATGGAGCCGGGGCGAAGAAGACCAGCTGACTACGGAGATGCGTCTCTTCTGTGCCTGTATGCGGTGGGCCTTTAACCGGCTCCTGGAAGGTGCTTCCCGTCATGAAATCAAGAAGTCAGGACAAGAACTTTTCGGGCTGAACTCCCGCTTTGTCGATGACTCCAGACTTAAAGCACAGGCCCTGCTGGACTCCCAAACAGAACTGCTGAA
>NZ_BDLQ01000082.1:0-221 GCF_002049255.1 Carboxydocella sp. ULO1
AATCTATAGTACCGACTACGGTACAGAAATTGAGCAAGCTTTAAGCCAGAAGACAAGGAGAACTTTAGAAGCAGAGCTGGAACGGGCAATAACCGAATCACTGCTGGCTGATCTAAGAACGGAAAGAGTTACGGACTATGCTTTTGAATGGGAAGGTGATGTGGTAAAGGTATCATTTACTGCAGTGCCAGTTATAGGACCACCTGAGAGAATGGAGGTGG
>NZ_BDLQ01000083.1:0-251 GCF_002049255.1 Carboxydocella sp. ULO1
GCGCCTACAGTCCGGCCACCTTCGCGGATAGCGAAGCGCAGACCTTCTTCAATAGCGATGGGGGTGATCAGTTCTACTTCGATCTTAACGTTGTCACCAGGCATAACCATTTCTACACCTTCGGGCAGCTTGATTACACCGGTAACGTCAGTGGTCCGGAAGTAGAACTGGGGCCGGTAACCGTTGAAGAAAGGAGTATGACGGCCACCTTCTTCTTTGGTCAGCACGTATACTTCAGCGAAGAACTTGGT
>NZ_BDLQ01000084.1:0-644 GCF_002049255.1 Carboxydocella sp. ULO1
CGCTGGAATGTGCCCTATGTATTGAACAGCAGCCGGGTTGATTATGAGCTTGCCCGGCAGCTATACCACAATACCCACGACGACTATAAACTTGGTGCGGGCTTTGCCAAGCCTATAGTTAACACTTTAGCCGGCTTTATGGGAGTGCCTCGGTTCTACAGTAAGGATAAAGAGGCACAGCAAGTTCTGGATGACCATGTTAACCGTTGGGTAAGTCGGATGCAGCGGGTACATCAGCTTACCCTGCGTGATAGTGATTGTTTCGTAATGTTGGCCAATCTGGCATTGGATGACCCGCTTTATCCTGATGAGAAGACCAGAATTGACGTTATAATTATTCCTCCTGAGCAGGTTGCAGACATTGAGATAGACCCGCTCACGAAAAAGCCTATTGCCTATACTATCCAGGGCCGAAATAAGTGGGATAACGGCCAACGTGAGTATACGGTAACCCAGCGTATAACAGCCGATAAGGTAACAGTATTGGTGGAAGGCGATGCGCCGCCTGGACTGGTAAGCGAAGAAAGGCCAAACCCGTGGGGATTTATCCCGATAGTACATTTCAAAAACGAACCGGAAGAAACGGAGCTTTTCGGTACCAGTGAGCTGGAGGCGGTAGAGCCCTATTTGAAGGCATACCATGA
>NZ_BDLQ01000085.1:0-309 GCF_002049255.1 Carboxydocella sp. ULO1
TTGCCAGTACACTATAGAGCTTGTGGAAGCCCGGGAATTAGTGGTATATACTGAGTCCGAGAAAAAAAGTAAACAGCAGTTATCAAAGAAACGACCTTCACCGCCACCATTCAAGACCTACACTGTTAAACCGGGTGATAGCCTCTGGAAAATTGCGAAAAAAGTTTTGGGAGACGGAAGCAGGTGGAGAGAAATTTATAACAAAAATAAAAGTGTTATCGGAAAAGACCCAAATAAGCTTAAGCCAGGGCAAATTTTAAGAATCGCCTAAAAGGCGGTGGTAATATTGATTGATGTTTCTAAAATTGC
>NZ_BDLQ01000086.1:0-631 GCF_002049255.1 Carboxydocella sp. ULO1
TAACAATCCATTTACCGGCTCCTCGCTTCTTTGCCTGGTCCAGCACGGATGAAATCATATCTGCTAATGTATCTCCCCGAAAAACCTGCTTTGACAGAGCTATATCCGGTCCCTGCACAGTTCCCAGCGGGATTCCCCAGGCTTTGGCTATATCCTGAATTATCGTTTTTGCTTTTGTTCCTGCTTTGTAATACCTGTCGTCCTTACTTTTCGTCAGGTAAATAAGTTTGTCGTAGGCAGTAATCGTGAAGTTCCCCAGCGGATCTGTTCGGTAGTCCCAGACAAAAACAGTACCGCGGAAAACTTCCTTCAAACCGTTCCCCCAATCAGCAAACAAATATATCGGTGTATTTAAACCAACTAACTGGTGAAGCCATTTACCGCTGCTGAACTGCTTATTCTGCAACTCAGCTTCTAATCTGACCGCTAATTCTCCTTCGTTTTCTTCCCATGTAAGACTGCGTAAAAAAGGCGAGAGGTCAATTCTCCCGCCTGAAGGATTTATTGCTATAAGTAAATATGCAATTTTAGAAACATCAATCAATATTACCACCGCCTTTTAGGCGATTCTTAAAATTTGCCCTGGCTTAAGCTTATTTGGGTCTTTTCCGATAACACTTTTATTTTTGTT
>NZ_BDLQ01000087.1:0-1638 GCF_002049255.1 Carboxydocella sp. ULO1
CACTCATCCCATATGAAGAAGTTGTATTCATACATTATCGCCAAATGCGCCGGTACAACCGCCCGGACCGCCGTTTTGAGGTCATCTAAGTTAGGCGGCACTCCGGTTGTGTCTACAAACTGGATCGTAATAGTATAAGCCGCGTGGTCCTCTACAACATCTATTGCACCTTTATCGTATGATTCAGCCACCTTCTTAACTACCGCAATCGTGGCAGTTCCGTATCCTCGCAATCGAGACACGATTTTATTCCTTCGTTCAGCCTCGGGTTGATCCGGTGTAACCGGGAGACCTAACTCTTCTTCCCACCTGTCCAATCCCCAGGTGGCCGTGTTAACAAAAAACTGGTTCAGCGTTTCGTCCAGGGCTTGGCGGAGCTTGTCAAACTCAGCTCCTTCCGCTTGGAGGATCGACTTTATCACCCGACTAGTTTCGTAATAAGGCGGAAGGTACGTTAACATTTCCTTGCCGCGGGTGCTGGTTATTTCGCTCACGTTAGATTCACCGTCCCCAGCACGGCCACTTCCTGGTCACCAATAACCACGTTAGTAGTACCACCGTTTACCGTCAGGTTGCTGTAGTCCTGTACCCCGGGTGTATCCAGGATAGCCTGGCCTATGCGAACGTAACGAACATCATTGTCGCTGGTGAAGGCCAGGGATTTAATGTAGGCCGCAATATTATCCCTCACAGCGGCCTTTACACTATCGGCATTATACCCCGGCGCAATGGTCAAGGTTGCCGAAACATTTATCAGCACTGCCGTAGCCGGCTCTACAGTGACCCGGGCGCCGATAGGAGCTTTACCTTCGCCGGTGTCTTTGGAAAAGGTGCTCCGGTAAACCACTCGGTCAACCCACACCGTAGTCGTGGTATCCGTGGTAAGGCGTGTTATTCGCAGTTCTAATTGATCCTGCCCGTTCCAGTAGAACTCCACGATTTTGTTACCGAATGTAGTAGCTAAATCGCTGGCCTTAAGGGTTACCACGGCGTCTACCGTTCCACTCGGTCTGGTCTTCGCCCAGGCCGCTGCCGACACATTCCATATCCCTACCTGAAGCAAGTCCGCCGTTCCAGC
The DNA here is from genome assembly GCF_002049255.1 of Carboxydocella sp. ULO1. Classification (NCBI taxonomy): domain Bacteria; kingdom Bacillati; phylum Bacillota; class Clostridia; order Eubacteriales; family Clostridiales Family XVI. Incertae Sedis; genus Carboxydocella; species Carboxydocella sp. ULO1. The sequence goes on from NZ_BDLQ01000087.1 coordinate 1,079, forward strand.
ATTACTGTCCACCTTTACCCGTACCCGGGCCTGCCAGATGCCGGGTTGTTGTAGGATACTCTGTAAACCAGCGTGAGTAATAGTCCCGGCCCCGGAAGCATCGTAGACCATCTTTACACTGTCGCCGGTATCGTCGGTCTGGGTGGTGTCTATGCTGGTACCGTATCCACCCAGGGTCATCGTTTCGGCTTCTTTTTCGTTTACCCAGGGCGGGGCAATGTAGTTCTGTACTGCATCCACTAATGCCTGATCGGCTGGTTCTTTGTTTGTGTTGATTATTGCAATACTCACCGTACCCGGCCCGTCACGTACAGGTACCACAAAAACGCCGCCCACGCCAGGGACTTCCATGGCCCAGTTTACGTAGTCGGCCTTATTTCCCCCAGCCGATGGAGACCGCACCCGCTGGAGGTAACGGGCCAGCAGCGATGCGTCGTCTTCCTCGTCCAGACCGCCGGAAGTTGTCGCTACATTGTTCACCGAAGTTATTCCGGCCACTGGCTGGGCCAGGATAGTAATCGTCCCAGCTGCCACATTACCGCTAGCCCCAGGTTCCACGG
>NZ_BDLQ01000088.1:0-404 GCF_002049255.1 Carboxydocella sp. ULO1
CCGCCCCGTTCCAGAAAGGCCTTGATTTCCCCGGTATAGCGGGAGAAAATGCGGCCACAGCCCAGGGCATCCAGGGATAAAATATCCAGCTCAATCTCCCGCAGCAGAAAGGCCCAGTCCGGGTTGCCGCAGAGATGCACTCCTTTCGGCCCCTCCAGCATGGTGAGAAAACGGGCGTAATCCTCCCTCGCCCTCTCACTGGTATAGCCGGAAAAGGAACCGAAGATTATCTCCAACCCCGGCTCATCCAGCCAGACAAAAGCATTGGGATTTTTGGCCGTCAGTTCCCGGTACTGGACATTCACTTTGCGGGCCACGAAATCGAATAAGAGCTCCCGCACTTCTGGATGATAGATGATGGGCTTACGCTCCTCATCAGTGATTTTCAAGCCCATGCTGACCGG
>NZ_BDLQ01000089.1:0-347 GCF_002049255.1 Carboxydocella sp. ULO1
AATTTCTTGGCCAGTTCCTTTAACAACCGAAAGGCCCTGGTCACGGTGGCATCCCCATCAGCATTGATCAAACAACAGCGAGCCGGAGCCAGCCAGGCCTGTTTTACTAGTAGCTCCCGGTCTACACCGTGCTGGGCCAGATAATCCCAGTATTCCTCCAGTTTGCCGAGCAAATAAGGCAGAGCATATTGCTCCTGTTCAGCAGTCAGGGTAGGAATAATTCCCCAGGCAATAATTCCGCCCCGTTCCAGAAAGGCCTTGATTTCCCCGGTATAGCGGGAGAAAATGCGGCCACAGCCCAGGGCATCCAGGGATAAAATATCCAGCTCAATCTCCCGCAGCAGAAA
>NZ_BDLQ01000090.1:0-2076 GCF_002049255.1 Carboxydocella sp. ULO1
AGATATTTCTCCGACGGCTCTTTTAAACCACTTTTGTTTAGCCATAAATCTTTACACCTCTCAATATCTCAACGCCATTCATATTGACGCCTATCATATCATCCTCAAGGCCGTAGCGGGTAGCATCAATCGAGTGATTATCCTTGTCCGGGAACTCGCTTTTTACAATCCCGTTGCGGTCAATTTCAAGTGAGTAATTAATAAATTCCTTCGCAGCTAACGGGCACCGTTCAGGGTCAATAATAATTGCCTCCAGGTCCTGAAGAAACTTGATGCCGAACTCCACGCTCCCGGGCCCTTTCTTTGCTCCTTTGATTTTCATACCGAAACTTTTCAGCTCAGCAATGCTTTTAGGCTCTGCACTATCAGCAATGGTCCAGACATCGTTGTATCGCTGTGCCTTTTCCCAGAACTGTCTATTGAAAAGATTTAATCCGCTGATTTCAGCGAACAAATAAAGCCGCCGGCGTGTCCTGTCGTAATGCATGCGCTCGAAGCATAGCGGATCCACAGCATAGCCGAAGTCTAATCCCTGCCTGATGTGTTCGAAAGTTGCAATCTCATCTTGGGTAATGAGCCTAAGTTCAATATTGGTGAATACTTCAAGCCCTGTACCAACTTCTTCGCCCAGATACTCATGTCGGTATGCTGTTTCATTTATTTTTTTGAGGTGTTCAGCATCTGCCAGAAACCGTTCACCCAACCATTCCGGCGGTACATCAAGATATGTTGAATGATGAATCCGCCGCCCTGGTTTCGGTATCTTTGCTTCCTGGTTTACCCAACTGCGTCCAGACTTCGGTGGGTTGTACGAAAAGAATACAATCCGTTTCTTGTTCTCACCGCGGAACAGTGACTGGAGAATATTGCGGATTTCGTCCATGCTGGCGAACTGGTCAACTTCTTCAAACCAGGCGTATTTAATATAGCCTTTGCCCAGGTTAATAGATTTAAGTTTTCTTGGATTGTCAGCCGCTTTAAATACAATCTTCTGTCCGGTTGGCAAATAAATTATCTGCATCGGACTTATTTGAAATTTAAAAAGATGGGCTATCCCCATCTTTGTAGCTGTCCACTCGAATTGTCCAAAGACTGTGTCCCGAAGTTCGTTTTGATATCGACGGAACACTACAGCATTGGCTGCTGGGTCTTTGATGATTCCAAGCAATATTTCTATACTGATAAATGTCGACTTTGTGCTCCCGCGGCCACCTTTAAGCCAGTATTCATCATATAGTTCTGCCTTAATCTCTTTGTGCAGCTCGTAAAATGACGGTGCGATAAGATCAGAAAGCCTAATCTTCATCATTTATATCATCCACTATCTTCACAGCCATTTCTGCGCTAACATTTAGCTTGTCAGTAAACATACCTAAGTGTTTGCCTAGCAGTTCCAAAGCTTTTATTTTATCGTAAATCTTAACCTCTCTCTCTATGATCTCGCCTGCTTCCGTCGGAATGCGCTTTACCTTCACGCCGGCAATTGCGGCTGTATCATCACGGTTAGCATCGTCTCGAATTGCAGCATCATCCATGTCGATTATATCCGTTGCATTAACAAAAGCCACTTTTGCCAGTTCGCGTAAAACACGATCCTGGGTAATACCAGTGCGTCTCGAACGTTCTGCAATGGCTTTGTCGATTGCTTCCCGAATGCTAATTTTTGCTAAGAGCTGGGCTCCCTGCTCATGCGCAGTCTTTGGGCTATAGCCTGCCCTAATCGCGGCCTGAGTGGCATTTAAGTCAATTAAGTATTCTTCAATAAATCTCTGCTGTTTGGGTGTAAGCTTTGCCATTATCACCACCTCACCATCAAGACTTACAAAGATTAGTGACCAGTGTCGGTCACTAATCCTTTTGCAGGTTTTTAGCTAGTATCTGCATTTCCTCCGCGATAGCTTTTACTATCACCACCGGAGGTACGCCCTCCATCTTCTCGGCAATTATGGCCGGCAATTGTTTTGCTGTTTCTAAAATTTCAGTTGGGTTCACTGCTTACCCTCCTCAGGCAAACGCCAGGCCATTATCTTTAAGTACCTGGTATAAACAGCTTGCCAAAGCCGTTATCTGCCTGTG
>NZ_BDLQ01000091.1:0-257 GCF_002049255.1 Carboxydocella sp. ULO1
TAATCGAGGTTCGAAATTCGAGGTACGAAGTTCGAACCTGAGGCGAAAATCCCTGGCTTAAGGCAACTTAAGCTGAGGTTTTTCGGCCGACGGGACTCGATACGTAAAGCTGTCGCCAGCTTGCTGGCGGTAACAGCTTTAGTGAGGTCCGTAGGAGGACGAAAAACCGACATGCATTGCTCCTTGAAAACCGCACAGAGTAAGGTAACACTCAACGATGCGAAGCATCTAAGAGTACTACGAGGGACAGCTTTTTG
>NZ_BDLQ01000092.1:0-221 GCF_002049255.1 Carboxydocella sp. ULO1
TCCGTAGGAGGACGAAAAACCGACATGCATTGCTCCTTGAAAACCGCACAGAGTAAGGTAACACTCAACGATGCGAAGCATCTAAGAGTACTACGAGGGACAGCTTTTTGGCTGCCGGGCTTTAGATACGTAGCACCGTCGCAAGCTTGCTTGCGGTAACGGTGCTAGTGAGAGCCGTAGGCAGACAAAAAGCTGGAACAGAGGTTAAGATACTAAGGGCA
>NZ_BDLQ01000093.1:0-221 GCF_002049255.1 Carboxydocella sp. ULO1
GGCAGCTCTGCCGCGCTGCCTGATTTGCCCCTCGACCCCATACCTGCAACACCGGCAGGTTTACACAGGTATGGTTTAGGCTCCTCCCCTTTCGCTCGCCGCTACTCAGGGAATCGCTGTTGCTTTCTTTTCCTCGGGGTACTGAGATGTTTCAGTTCCCCCGGTTCCCCCCGTACACCTATCTATTCAGTGCACGGTAGCCGGATATTACTCCGGCTGAG
>NZ_BDLQ01000094.1:0-221 GCF_002049255.1 Carboxydocella sp. ULO1
CTTTTCGGGCTGAACTCCCGCTTTGTCGATGACTCCAGACTTAAAGCACAGGCCCTGCTGGACTCCCAAACAGAACTGCTGAAGTTAGAAAATGAAGAAACAGAAGAGAAGCTGGGCCGGGCCAGGAAGAAGCTCAGCCTGGCTATGAGGAAACTGGCGAAGGCAGAGGAAAAGGGGGCTGCTTCAGAAGTTATTGAAAAGCTCCGCCTGGCAGTCAAGGG
>NZ_BDLQ01000095.1:0-294 GCF_002049255.1 Carboxydocella sp. ULO1
TGAAGATGCGTGTTACCTGCGACAGGACAGAAAGACCCCGTGGAGCTTTACTGTAGCCTGACATTGGATTTTGGTATTGCATGTACAGGATAGGTGGGAGACTGGGAAGCGTAGGCGCCAGCCTATGTGGAGTCGCTGGTGGGATACCACCCTTGTGATATTGAAGTTCTAACCCGTACACGAGAGCCGGGTAGGGGACAGTGTCAGGTGGGCAGTTTGACTGGGGCGGTCGCCTCCCAAAGAGTAACGGAGGCGCCCAAAGGTTCCCTCAGCGCGAATGGAAAACGCGCGGAG
>NZ_BDLQ01000096.1:0-221 GCF_002049255.1 Carboxydocella sp. ULO1
TAATTTGATTCCCTTCTGTATCCGTTGTTTCAATCAGACGTACAGGGTGCTTCATTCTTGATGAACCCCAGCCCAGGATAGCTATGTAATCCCTGCTAATTTCGCTTTCCAGCGAAAGTGGCAATTCTTTTTGCACATACACCACAGCATTTGACTTGAGACGAGTTACAAAACCTATTCCTTTTTCACAGTAGTGATCGAATTTCTTGTAATCAACATAG
>NZ_BDLQ01000097.1:0-221 GCF_002049255.1 Carboxydocella sp. ULO1
GATGCCTCGGTTATTAGCTTGTGTCTAAGCCGTTATCGCTGGGCAGAATTCCGTAAAGAGAAAGGCGGTATAAAACTTCATCTCAGGCTTAATTTGTTTGGGCAAGGGGTTCTGCCGGATTGCGCAACAATTACCACAGCAAAACATAGTGATAAGACAGAAATGGACAATCTGATAGTTGAAGAGAAGGATGCAATTAATATTTTTGACCGCGGCTATGT
>NZ_BDLQ01000098.1:0-432 GCF_002049255.1 Carboxydocella sp. ULO1
AAAATAAATTTACCCCAGAAAAAGGTGTATAGGAAAGGGTTTTTAGCGCAAAACAAGAGGCTGAGGGAAAAATTCACCCCAGCCTCAAATGTTGTAAAAAATAAGCAACAGGCACCCACCTGTGATAAAATTGAAGTTGAAAAGACAAACAATCCTACCCAGGGAGGGATGCCTGTTATGGCTATTATACCACAAATTAAGCTATTTGAGTGGACAGAAATACAAACAATTGGAGATTTAGTTCGTTTACGGCTTGTTCTGGATTACATGCCAGACGAAGAATTGATGAGGACCCTTGAGAGAAGCCGGGGTAAAGGGCGAAACGATTATCCGGTTCGGGCAATATGGAATTCCATACTAGCGGGTATTGTGTTCCAGCATGAGAGTGTGGAGAAGTTACGGCGGGAACTGGCCCGCAATGGTCAATTACGA
>NZ_BDLQ01000099.1:0-221 GCF_002049255.1 Carboxydocella sp. ULO1
TACTTCCAGTAACCTATGGTTGAAGTATGCCGGGGTGATACTAACTTGAAAGGCACCCCTTCTTTTGTCGCTCTCCGATACATTGCTCCTACCATTTTCGCAAATGGAAAGTTAGAAGCCATGCGGTTAAACTTTTTATTAGTGTCCAGTCTGTCTTTGCCAAAGTTCAGGTTTTCTAAAACAATGGGTTTGCCTGAAAAGAATGCTATATCTACCACTAC
>NZ_BDLQ01000100.1:0-221 GCF_002049255.1 Carboxydocella sp. ULO1
GGCGTATAACTCCGTCTGGCCTGACCTGAAGTTATTGGCCCTGTCCGTACGGTGACCCCGTTTAGCCGGTGTCGGAGAAACCGGTAGGCGTCCTAACAGGACGCGGGAGGTGGAGTTATACTCCCACCGGGAGGTCAGCATAAACCGGTGCAGTACTCCCGTCCGGGTGGAACTCCCGGGCCGAGGTCCCCTGTCGCCCTGCCCCGCGGGGGCAAATCAAG